>NZ_JBDYCV010000027.1:0-43027 GCF_040495915.1 Shigella sp. FJ200513
AAGTGCATGAACTGCTGCCCTGGAACTTCTCGTCTGTAAAATAATCCTTACGCTACGTACTTCTCGGGGCGCTTACGGTTTTTCTGCTCATTATTAGCTCCTTCTGATGCCATTCTATTTCAGGAAGGAGTGTCCGTTAAACTCAGGCTACCTCATAGTGACAAGAAAATCAATACGGCCCGAAATATAGCTTCCAGGCCATACAGTATTTACTCAAACAAATTACTATGCAGTTTTTGCACCACCTGCTCGGCATCTTCGCCGGGCACCAGGAAGCACAGGTTATGGCTGGATGCGCCGTAACAAATCATGCGAATGTTGAACGGTTCCAGTACGCCGAATACCTCTTTGCCAACGCCGCAGGCTTTTGACAGGTCATTGCCAATCAACGCGACCAGCGCCAGACCTTCTTCCACCTCCACCCGGCACAGTGCGGAAAGCTCCATCAGCAGAGATTGCGTCAGCAACGTATCGCCAGTGGAGGTTGAACCGGTGGTATCAAGGGTTAATGCCACGCTCACTTCTGACGTGGTGATTAAGTCTACCGAAATATTATGCCGCGCGAGGATGCCGAAAACTTCCGCGAGGAAGCCGCGAGAATGCAGCATATTCAGGCTGTGCAAAGTGAGCAGAGTCTGATTGCGACGAAGCGCCAGCGCGCGGAACAGCGGCGGATTTTCAGTTTTATTGCACACCAGCGTACCACCTGCGCGTGGGTCTTTGCTGGAGCCGACAAAGACCGGGATATCGCTGCGTACTGCGGGTAGCAACGTTGCCGGATGCAGTACTTTTGCACCAAAAGTTGCCATCTCTGCCGCTTCGGCAAACGCGATTTCATCAATGCGTTTTGCTGCGGAAACTACGCGTGGATCGGTGGTGTAGATGCCCGGGACGTCGGTCCAGATATCAACACGAGATGCGTGTAAAGCCTCCGCCAGCAAGGCTGCCGTATAATCGCTGCCTCCACGGCCAAGCGTCGTTGTACGACCTTTATTTTCGCTACCGATAAATCCCTGGGTGATCACTAAGCCTTCATTGAGGCGTGGGAGCAGCTGCAGCGCGGCCAGTTCCGCCAGCGCGGCTACATCTGGCTCTGCACGACCAAATCGGTCGTTGGTACGCATCACTTTACGTACATCAAACCACTGTGCCTGAACATCGCGTTCGCGCAGGATTTCGACAAACAGCAGGGTCGACATCAGCTCGCCGTGGCTGACCAGCTCATCTGTCAGCGCCGGAGACGTTGCCAGCGCCGCCGCTTCTGCCAGAACAGTAATGTTCTCCAGCAGACGTTCAATCTCTTCACGGATAACGTTCGGGTAACGCAGACGTTCCAGAATGGCAAACTGGATGTTGCGAATAGCGTCGAGTTTTTCGAATCGCTCGCCAGGTTCCAGCCCTTCCGCTAAAGCGACCAGCAGATTAGTGATACCAGCAGAAGCCGAGAGGACTACTAAACGCACGTTGGCATCAGAAAGCACAATATCAGCGCTGCGGTTCATGGCGTCAAAATCAGCTACGCTGGTACCGCCAAATTTGGAGACAACAATTTCAGACATAACTACCTCGTGTCAGGGGATCCATTTTCAGCCTTGGCACAAGGGAAGAGCGGAAGACGGGTGGGCGCAGAGCGATACTTCGCTACTATTTTCACCCAGAAGTGCTCCACCACTTGCGAAACGCCCGACTGCGAACGCTTCTGGTGACAACCCAGGGGATTCAGCCCCTGTAGCCGATGATGAACGTGGCCAGCCGTTCAATCACCTCGGCGATGCACCCCCTCAGGTGTTATCACAGGACTGGCTCCTCCAACACCGTTACTTGGGCAACGCGCCTCTTCTGGCCTGCGCTAGCGCAGGTAGTACATTTATAAATAAAGGGTGAGCGGGGCGGTTGTCAACGACGGGGTCATGCGGATTTTTCATCCACTCCTGGCGGTCAGTAGTTCAGCTAATAAATGCTTCACTGCGCTAAGGGTTTACACTCAACATTACACTAACGGCACTAAAACCATCACATTTTTCTGTGACTGGCGCTACAATCTTCCAAAGTCACAATTCTCAAAATCAGAAGAGTATTGCTAATGAAAAACATCAATCCAACGCAGACCGCTGCCTGGCAGGCACTACAGAAACACTTCGATGAAATGAAAGACGTTACGATCGCCGATCTTTTTGCTAAAGACGGCGATCGTTTTTCTAAGTTCTCCGCAACCTTCGACGATCAGATGCTGGTGGATTACTCCAAAAACCGCATCACTGAAGAGACGCTGGCGAAATTACAGGATCTGGCGAAAGAGTGCGATCTGGCGGGCGCGATTAAGTCGATGTTCTCTGGCGAGAAGATCAACCGCACTGAAAACCGCGCCGTGCTGCACGTAGCGCTGCGTAATCGTAGCAATACCCCGATTCTGGTTGATGGCAAAGATGTTATGCCAGAAGTCAACGCGGTGCTGGAGAAGATGAAAACCTTCTCGGAAGCGATTATCTCCGGTGAGTGGAAGGGTTATACCGGCAAAGCAATCACTGACGTAGTGAACATCGGGATCGGCGGTTCTGACCTCGGCCCGTACATGGTGACCGAAGCACTGCGTCCGTACAAAAACCACCTGAACATGCACTTTGTTTCTAACGTCGATGGGACTCACATCTCGGAAGTGCTGAAAAAAGTAAACCCGGAAACCACGCTGTTCCTGGTAGCATCTAAAACCTTCACCACTCAGGAAACCATGACCAACGCCCATAGCGCGCGTGACTGGTTCCTGAAAGCGGCAGGTGATGAAAAACACGTTGCGAAACATTTTGCGGCGCTCTCAACCAATGCCAAAGCCGTTGGCGAGTTTGGTATTGATACTGCCAACATGTTCGAGTTCTGGGACTGGGTCGGCGGCCGTTACTCTTTGTGGTCAGCGATTGGCCTGTCGATTGTTCTCTCCATCGGCTTTGATAACTTCGTTGAACTGCTTTCTGGCGCACACGCAATGGACAAGCATTTCTCCACCACGCCTGCCGAGAAAAACCTGCCTGTCCTGCTGGCGCTGATTGGCATCTGGTACAACAATTTCTTTGGTGCGGAAACTGAAGCGATTCTGCCGTATGACCAGTATATGCACCGTTTCGCGGCGTACTTCCAGCAGGGCAATATGGAGTCCAACGGTAAGTATGTTGACCGTAACGGTAACGTTGTGGATTACCAGACTGGCCCGATTATCTGGGGTGAACCAGGCACTAACGGTCAGCACGCGTTCTACCAGCTGATCCACCAGGGAACCAAAATGGTACCGTGCGATTTCATCGCCCCGGCTATCACCCATAACCCGCTCTCTGATCACCACCAGAAACTGCTGTCTAACTTCTTCGCCCAGACCGAAGCGCTGGCGTTTGGTAAATCCCGCGAAGTGGTTGAGCAGGAATATCGCGATCAGGGTAAAGATCCGGCAACGCTTGACTACGTGGTGCCGTTCAAAGTGTTCGAAGGTAACCGCCCGACCAACTCCATCCTGCTGCGCGAAATCACTCCGTTCAGCCTGGGTGCGTTGATTGCGCTGTATGAGCACAAAATCTTTACTCAGGGCGTGATCCTGAACATCTTCACCTTCGACCAGTGGGGCGTGGAGCTGGGTAAACAACTGGCAAACCGTATTCTGCCAGAGCTGAAAGATGATAAAGAAATCAGCAGCCACGATAGCTCGACCAATGGTCTGATTAACCGCTATAAAGCGTGGCGCGGTTAATCATCATGCGTGCCTGATGCCGATATGTAGGCCGGATAAGGCGTTTACGCCGCATCCGGCAACCGGAGCCTGATGCCAATATCGACATTAATGCATAGTATGAGGAGTTAAATAACCTTAAAAACAATGCCGACAATAAGTCGGCATTGTTTTATCAGATAAATCCCCTTGTCTGTGATTTAACGGAAATCATACCGTGAGGTTAATCCTAAAATAGATTTTTAATCGTTGTTTATTTCGGAGAATACGCAGATTAATTACTTTTGTTTTTTATTTTAAGCTTATGATTTTTATTGTTATTTAAATATAAGTTGAAACTTATATTTGATATTCATTCCAATTATCCTAAAACTCCATCGCTAATTCCCCGCGCCGTAATTCGCATGCTTTAGTTGTGTATACTCGATCCCGCCCGAAATGTTTTTGGGTAAATCTCCATTCATTCAATGAAGGGAAATTGTTATGAAAAAAGTTCTGTATGGCATTTTTGCCATATCTGCGCTTGCGGCGACTTCTGCGTGGGCTGCACCTGTACAGGTGGGCGAAGCGGCAGAGTCGGCAGCAACGTCGGTTTCGGCGGGGAGTTCCTCCGCGACCAGCGTCAGCACCGTAAGCTCGGCGGTGGGTGTCGCGCTCGCGGCAACCGGTGGCGGTGATGGTTCTAATACCGGGACCACCACAACCACGACCACCAGTACCCAGTAATAAAGTATGTATCCCCAAAATAATTTGAGTCATTGCATCTGTGGCTTGAAGTATGAAGGGATTTACCATAACCACACTCCGGTGTGGTTATTCTGCCCCTCTGGAGAAGAGTCGTGAAGCGACCTGCACTCATTCTTATCTGCCTGCTATTACAGGCCTGTTCAGCCACGACTAAAGAGCTGGGCAATTCACTGTGGGACAGTCTGTTCGGCACGCCAGGCGTACAGCTGACGGACGATGATATTCAAAATATGCCCTACGCCAGCCAGTACATGCAGCTTAATGGCGGGCCGCAATTGTTTGTGGTGCTGGCCTTCGCTGAAGACGGACAACAAAAATGGGTCACTCAGGATCAAGCCACTCTTGTCACACAACATGGTCGTCTGGTGAAGACTTTGCTTGGCGGCGACAACCTGATTGAAGTGAATAACCTTGCCGCCGACCCGCTGATTAAACCCGCACAAATTGTTGATGGTGCAACATGGACGCGCACGATGGGCTGGACCGAGTACCAGCAGGTACGCTACGCCACCGCACGCTCAGTCTTCAAATGGGATGGCACCGATACCGTCAAGGTCGGCAGCGATGAAACCCTGGTTCGCGTGCTGGACGAAGAAGTCTCCACCGACCAGGCGCGCTGGCATAACCGCTACTGGATCGACAGCGAAGGGCAAATTCGCCAGTCGGAACAGTATCTCGGCGCGGATTATTTCCCGGTGAAAACCACTCTCATCAAGGCGGCAAAACAATGATTAAACAAACTATTGTCGCGTTGCTTTTGAGTGTGGGAGCGTCATCGGTCTTCGCGGCAGGAACCGTCAAGGTGTTCAGCAATGGCAGCAGTGAGGCCAAAACGCTAACGGGCGCAGAGCATTTAATCGATCTGGTAGGGCAACCTCGACTGGCAAACAGCTGGTGGCCTGGTGCGGTGATTAGCGAAGAGCTGGCAACGGCGGCAGCATTGCGTCAGCAGCAGGCGTTGCTGACACGGCTGGCAGAACAGGGCGCAGATTCCAGCACCGACGATGCCGCCGCCATTAACGCCTTACGCCAGCAAATCCAGGCATTGAAAGTGACAGGCAGGCAAAAAATCAATCTTGATCCCGATATCGTCCGCGTTGCCGAACGCGGTAACCCGCCGTTGCAGGGCAACTACACGCTGTGGGTCGGACCACCGCCGTCCACGGTCACGTTGTTCGGGCTTATCAGCCATCCTGGCAATCAGCCATTCACTCCAGGTCGCGACGTGGCGAGCTATCTCTCTGACCAGAGCCTGCTCAGCGGTGCGGATCGCAGCTACGCGTGGGTCGTTTACCCGGACGGACGCACGCAAAAAGCGCCGGTGGCTTACTGGAACAAGCGTCACGTAGAGCCGATGCCCGGCAGCATTATTTATGTTGGCCTCGCAGATTCCGTCTGGAGTGAGACGCCTGATGCCCTTAACGCCGACATTCTTCAGACTCTGACGCAGCGGATACCCCAATAATGAAAAAAAGACATCTGCTTAGCTTACTGGCGCTGGGCATTAGCACAGCTTGCTACGGCGAAACATATCCTGCGCCCATTGGTCCGTCGCAGTCGGATTTCGGTGGCGTAGGATTATTACAAACTCCCACCGCGCGTATGGCACGGGAAGGGGAGTTGAGTCTGAACTATCGCGATAACGATCAGTACCGTTATTACTCAGCTTCAGTGCAACTCTTCCCGTGGCTGGAAACAACGCTGCGCTACACCGACGTGCGCACCCGGCAGTACAGCAGCGTCGAAGCGTTCTCTGGCGATCAAACGTATAAAGATAAAGCCTTCGATCTCAAACTGCGTTTGTGGGAAGAGAGTTACTGGCTGCCGCAAGTGGCGGTTGGTGCGCGGGATATCGGCGGTACGGGGCTGTTTGATGCGGAATATCTTGTTGCCAGCAAAGCCTGGGGGCCGTTCGATTTTACGCTCGGCCTGGGCTGGGGATATCTGGGCACCAGCGGTAATGTAAAAAATCCGCTCTGTTCAGCCAGTGATAAATATTGCTATCGCGATAACAGCTACAAACAGGCGGGATCTATCGACGGTAGCCAGATGTTCCACGGTCCTGCCTCACTGTTTGGCGGCGTGGAATACCAGACGCCCTGGCAACCGCTGCGTCTGAAACTGGAGTATGAAGGTAATAATTATCAGCAGGATTTTGCCGGGAAGCTGGAGCAAAAAAGTAAGTTTAACGTCGGGGCGATTTATCGCGTTACCGATTGGGCCGACGTTAACCTTAGCTATGAACGTGGCAACACCTTTATGTTTGGCGTCACGCTGCGCACCAACTTTAACGATCTGCGCCCGTCCTACATCGATAACGCCCGCCCGCAATATCAACCGCAGCCGCAGGATGCCATTTTGCAGCATTCGGTGGTGGCGAATCAGTTAACGTTGCTGAAATACAACGCCGGACTTGCCGATCCGCAGATCCAGGCGAAAGGCGATACGCTGTATGTTACCGGCGAGCAGGTGAAATATCGTGATTCGCGCGAAGGGATCATCCGTGCTAATCGGATCGTGATGAACGATCTGCCGGATGGGATCAAAACGATCCGCATTACGGAAAATCGCCTTAACATGCCGCAAGTGACGACGGAAACCGATGTCGCCAGCCTGAAAAATCATCTCGCCGGAGAGCCGTTGGGCCACGAAACGACGCTGGCGCACAAACGCGTCGAGCCAGTGGTTCCGAAGTCCACCGAGCAGGGCTGGTATATCGACAAATCACGCTTTGATTTCCATATCGATCCGGTGCTGAACCAGTCGGTCGGTGGCCCGGAAAACTTTTACATGTATCAGCTGGGCGTGATGGGAACGGCAGATTTGTGGCTGACGGACCATCTACTGACCACCGGCAGCCTGTTTGCAAATCTTGCCAACAACTACGACAAGTTTAACTACACCAATCCACCGCAGGACTCGCACTTACCGCGCGTTCGTACCCATGTGCGCGAGTATGTGCAGAACGATGTCTATGTGAATAACCTGCAAGCCAACTACTTCCAGCATCTGGGCAACGGCTTCTACGGTCAGGTCTATGGAGGTTATCTCGAAACCATGTTTGGCGGTGCGGGGGCCGAAGTGTTGTATCGTCCGCTGGACAGTAACTGGGCGTTTGGTCTGGATGCCAACTACGTTAAACAGCGCGACTGGCGTAGTGCAAAAGATATGATGAAATTCACCGACTACAGCGTGAAAACCGGACATCTGACCGCCTACTGGACGCCATCTTTCGCCCAGGACGTGTTGGTGAAAGCCAGCGTCGGGCAGTATCTGGCAGGGGATAAAGGCGGCACGCTGGAGATCGCTAAACGCTTTGACAGCGGCGTGGTGGTGGGTGGCTATGCCACGATCACCAACGTTTCGAAAGAGGAGTACGGCGAAGGGGACTTCACCAAAGGCGTGTATGTCTCGGTACCGTTGGATCTCTTCTCGTCTGGCCCGACACGCAGCCGTGCGGCGATTAGCTGGACGCCGCTGACGCGTGACGGTGGTCAGCAACTTGGGCGTAAGTTCCAGTTGTATGACATGACCAGCGACCGTAGCGTAAATTTCCGCTAAGTCATGGGAAAGGTGCCAGTTTTCGCACTCACTGGCACCCTCATTCTTAATGACCTGTTGAGCCATCAGGAACGCAGTTCACCCCCGGTTTACGATCTGGTGTGTAAAGGCGAAAACATTCTGTCTTCCTGTCCGTCGATATCGGTTGCAGGTCTGGTTGCCTGAGCGACTGGGCCATCATTGGGCTGGAGACATTGCTTTGCGGTAGGTCGGCTTTATCAGCAGTACCGAGCGGACCAGCATAAGCAGGAAGAACAGAGACTGATAACATCAAAGCAGCAAAATAAGGCTTCATTTTTACCACCTTTATCAGGTTACGTTTCATTTGTTCCAGAGGAACATTGTCGATTTTTCGCGCATTGCTGGTGGCTGGGAATCACCTGAATGGGTGATTTTTGAATTACCGGCTTTGGTGCGGTTTGTCTTGCCGGATGCGCCGCCAGGCGCGGCTTATCCGGCCTACGGGTAGGTATATCCGGCTTTGGTGGAGGCGCGCTCCAAATCCAGGTTGAACAAAACATACACAAAAAATATAGATCTCCGTCACATTTTTGCGTTATACAGGAAGCTCGCCACTGTGAAGGAGGTACTGCTATGACGTCACTCTCTCGTCCGCGCGTGGAGTTTATCTCCACCATTTTGCAGACCGTACTCAATCTTGGCCTGCTGTGCCTCGGCCTGATTTTGGTTGTCTTCCTCGGCAAAGAAACGGTGCATCTGGCTGATGTGCTGTTCGCGCCAGAACAAACCAGCAAATATGAGCTGGTAGAAGGACTGGTGGTTTACTTTCTCTATTTCGAATTTATCGCGCTGATTGTGAAGTACTTTCAGTCCGGTTTTCACTTCCCGCTACGTTACTTTGTCTATATTGGGATCACCGCCATTGTGCGCTTGATCATCGTCGATCATAAATCGCCACTGGATGTGTTGATCTACTCGGCTGCGATCCTGTTACTGGTGATCACCCTGTGGCTGTGTAATTCGAAACGGCTGAAGCGGGAGTAAAAAGACAGCACGCCGAAATGGCGCGGCGTGCTGGACAGGAAGATTACAGCGTAGCAGTTTGTTGTGTTTTCTTCGTTTCCGGTTCCCAGAGCGCTTCCAGCTCCTCAAGGGTTTTACCTTTGGTTTCCGGGACAAATTTCCACATAAACAGTGCTGCCAGAACGCCCATACAACCGTAAATCCAGTAGGAGAAACCGTTGTGGAAATGGGCCACCAGCCAGGAGTTTTTGTCCATCATCGGGAAGGTCCAGGAGACGAAGTAGTTCGCCAGCCACTGGGCCGCCACCGCGATTGCCAGCGCTTTACCACGAATAGCATTCGGGAAGATTTCCGACAGCAGTACCCAGCATACCGGACCCCAGGACATGGCAAAGGCGGCAACATAGAACAGCATCGACAGTAGCGCCACAATACCCGATGCCTGAGTGTAAAACGCGGTACCGAGGCTAAACATACCGATTGCCATTCCGAGTGCGCCGATAATTTGCAGTGGCTTACGACCAAATTTATCCACAGTCATAATTGCCAGTACGGTAAAGGTGAGGTTGATAACTCCGACAATAATGGTCTGCAACAGCGCGATATCCGTGCTGGCCCCCAGCGTTTTGAACACTTCCGGCGCGTAGTACAGCACCACATTGATGCCGACAAATTGCTGGAAGATGGAGAGCATAACGCCGATTACAATCACGCCCACGCCAAACATCAGCAGACGACCACCGGTTTTGCGGCCATGATCCAGGGAGTGTTTAATTTCCTGTACTGCCTGAGTTGCAAGCGTGTTGCCCATAATTTTGCGCAGGATACTTTCCGTCTGTTCTTGCTTGCCGCGTGACATCAGCCAGCGAGGACTTTCTGGCACGGTATACAGCAGCATTAAGAACAGCAGTGCAGGGATACATTCCGAGGCAAACATATAACGCCTGCCGTCAGTATTCAGCCAGCTGGCATCACCGGAACGGGCAATAAAATAGTTTACGCAGTAAACTAAAAGTTGCCCGAAAATAATCGCAAACTGGTTAAATGAAACCAGTTTTCCGCGAATATGAGCTGGAGCCAGTTCCGCAATATACATTGGTGAAAGCATTGAGGCTAAACCAACGCCAATACCGCCAATAATACGATAAATAACAAATTCCGGGACATAACCTGCCAGATAAATAGGTACTGTGTTGTCCGGGTTTATAGAGGTAAAACCAAGTTCTGGCCAGGCAGAACCTACACCAGAAATAAAAAACAGGACAGCAGAAATCTTAAGTGAATCACGACGGCCGAAGCGGTTACTGCAATAACCACCGAGGGCACCGCCGATGATGCAACCAATCAGAGCGCTGGCTACGCAAAATCCTAACAGGGAGTTGGCAGCGGATTCACTTAAGTTTTGTGGAGCAACAAAGACGGTATTGAGTGACTCAACAGTACCGGAAATAACGGCGGTGTCGTAGCCAAATAATAAACCACCTAATGTAGCGACTAAGGTAATCGAAAATATATAACTGGAATTATACTGGGTATTCATTCAGACCTGCCTTAGACCATTCTGATCTTTTATCAGTGCATTGATGTTGGAATTGTCAGGCAGTTAAGGCAATTATCATTTTTTACAATGCGTTTACGTAATGTCTTTTCTGTGATCTTAATTGTGATAATTATCAAAAATTGATGAAACAATACTATTGCCGTGACTCAGAGCACGAAAGAGAATTATCGTAAGTGGGAAAACAAATAACGTAAAAATAATAAGTTCTATGATGGGAATATTAACCGGCGAACGATTCAGATTGCAGACGAAAGAAAAAAAGGCGCTCCGTGGAGCGCCGAATAATAGTCACAAGTTGGGATAACGTAAGTTGAGGGTGCAGCGGCATAACATTGGCAGAACAACATCTTTAACCTTTCACACCACCTGCCGTCAGGCCGTTGACCAGCCAGCGTTGAGCCAGCAAGAAGACGATGGTGATCGGTAATGCAGACATCACGGCAGCGGCGGCAAAGTCACCCCACAGGTAGTTTTGCGGGTTGAGGTATTGCTGCATCCCCACGGCCAGGGTGTAGCTGTTTACGTCACGCAGTAACAGCGACGCGACCGGAACTTCAGTAATGGCAGCGATAAACGACAGGATGAATACCACCGCCAGAATCGGTACTGACAGCGGCAACAGGACAAGGCGGAAGGCCTGCCACGGTGTCGCACCATCCAGCGCAGCCGCTTCTTCCAGCGAACTGTCGATGGTTTCGAAATAGCCTTTGATGGTCCAGACATGCAGCGCAATCCCACCCAGATACGCGAAAATTACGCCGCCGTGAGTATTCAGGCCAATGAATGGAATGTACTCACCCAGACGATCAAACAACGCATACAACGCGACCAGTGAAAGTACTGCCGGGAACATCTGGAAAATCAGCATTCCTTTCAGCAGCGTCGCTTTGCCTGGAAAGCGCATACGGGCGAAAGCGTAGGCGCAGGTGGTGGAGAGCGCCACAATGCCAATCGCGGAAATCCCAGCGACCTTTACCGAGTTCCACAGCCACAGCAGTACCGGGAATGGCGGTGGCGTAATGCGACCATCAGCCTGTTCAACGCTAAAACCTAACGCCAGTTTCCAGTGATCCCAGGAGATTTGCTCCGGGATCAGGCTACCGGTCGCGAAGTTTCCCTGACGCAGCGAGATAGCGACGACCATCAGCAGCGGGAACATAATCGCCGCGATAAAAAGTAGCAGTAGCAGGTGAGTAATAAACAAACGTGCTTTTTGCGATTTCGGTTGGACCATTGCCATTTTTGTTATCTCCCTTAATCAAACTTCATTCGCGTGGCTTTCAGGTTCACTATCGCCAGCGCACCCACCAGCAGGAAGATCAGCGTGGCAATTGCTGCCGCCAGACCGAAGTCCTGACCCCCGCCGCCTTCAAAAGCGATACGGTAGGTGTAGTTAACAAGCAGGTCGGTATAACCGGCTGGCGTGGTCGTGCCAAGACGATCCGGGCCGCCGTTGGTTAACAGCTGAATCAGCACGAAGTTGTTAAAGTTAAAGGCGAAGCTGGCGATCATCAGCGGCGTCAGCGGTTTAATCAGCAGCGGCAGCGTAATCTTAAAGAAGTTCTGGAACGGACCTGCGCCATCCATTGCTGAGGCTTCATACAAATCGTCCGGAATCGCTTTCAGCAAGCCCATGCAGAGGATCATCATGTACGGATAACCCAGCCAGGTATTGACGATAATCAGCATCGTGCGAGCGGTGGTCGGATCGCTGAACCAGGCGGGCTTCACGCCAAACAGCGCGCTCAACATCATGTTGATTTCACCGAAGCTCTGGTTAAACAATCCTTTGAAAATCAAGATTGAAATGAACGATGGCACCGCGTAGGGCAGAATCAGCAGGACGCGATAGACCGCTTTGCCGCGCAACGCTTCCCACTGCACCAGACATGCCAGAACCATGCCGACCGCCACCGTTAAAAAGACAGTGATCAGCGAGAACACCACGGTCCAGACGAAAATGGCGAGGAACGGTTTCTGAATGCCTTCGTCGGTAAAGACGCGGGTAAAGTTTTTCCAGCCGGTGGTCACGGTGTAACCGGGGCTTAGCTTTTCATCCCCCCAGTTGCCGTCGGCGGTAATGGACTGGTAAAAGCCAATTTGGTTATTCGGACGATATTTCACGCCACTCTGATTATTCGTCAACGTGCCGTCACCGTCGAGTGTGTAGAGCGGCTGCGTGCCAGAAAACTGGCGCAGGGAGCTCATCATCACTTTGTTGCCATCCGGCAGAATGGCGGTAATGTCACTCAGCGCCTGACGATTCTGGGTAATCACGCGCAGATTCGCGCGTTCGCCTTCGGGCTGGGCGGTCGTTTCTTTCAGTTGCAGTTTTTGCTCGCCGCCAAATTTAAACGCGTCGGAGAGGTAATTTTTGCCGGTTTCGCCGTCGCTGAGCGCCAGTTGCCACTCATCGCCCGCCGGGTAAAGACCAAAGTTATAGGTTTTGCCTGCTTGCCAGGAGCGATCTAACAACACTTCCTGCGCACGTTCAAAAGTCAGCTGGTTAGTGCTGCTGTAGTTGGTGAAGGCAATGGCGATGGTGCAGACCAGAGGGAAGAGGACGAATAATCCCATTCCAGCCATTCCCGGGTAAACATAGCGCCAGGCGTAGGCTTTACGATTGGCGAAAATATACAGCCCCGCTGAACTCAATATCAGCGTGGTAATGGCGAACAGGTATTCCCCTTGTGCGTACATTAAAACAACAAGGTAACCCACCAGCAGGCCGAGCAGACCTAGCACTGACCATTTCAGCGCGTCGCTTTGCCACCAATGTTTCTTTTTAATGACATCCATGGGGTTCTTCCTCATTCCAGGACGGATAAGGCTTTCACGCCTTATCCGACAACAACTGCCTGATGCGACACTGATGCGTCTTATCAGGCCTACATGCGTTTCAGTTTTGTAGGCCGGACAAGGCGTTCACGCCGCATCCGGCATTTCACAGCATTACTTGGTGATACGAGTCTGCGCGTCTTTCAGGGCTTCATCGACAGTCTGACGACCGCTGGCGGCGTTGATCACCGCAGTACGTACGGCATACCAGAAAGCGGACATCTGCGGGATGTTCGGCATGATTTCACCTTTCTGGGCGTTTTCCATGGTGGCGGCAATACGTGGATCTTTCGCCAACTCTTCCTCGTAAGACTTCAGCGCTACGGCACCCAGCGGTTTGTCTTTATTAACCGCTTCCAGACCTTCATCAGTCAGCAGATAGTTTTCGAGGAACTCTTTCGCCAGCTCTTTGTTCGGACTGGCGGCGTTAATACCGGTGCTCAGCACGCCAACGAACGGTTTAGATGGTTGACCCTTGAAGGTCGGCAGTACCGTTACACCATAATTCACTTTGCTGGTGTCGATGTTGGACCATGCCCACGGGCCGTTGATGGTCATCGCTGTTTCGCCTTTATTAAAGGCAGCTTCTGCGATGGAGTAATCGGTGTCTGCATTCATGTGTTTGTTTTTAATCAGGTCAACCAGGAAGGTCAGACCCGCTTTCGCGCCAGCGTTATCCACGCCCACGTCTTTAATGTCGTACTTGCCGTTTTCATACTTGAACGCATAACCCCCGTCAGCAGCAATCAGCGGCCAGGTGAAGTACGGTTCTTGCAGGTTGAACATCAGCGCGCTCTTACCTTTCGCTTTCAGTTCTTTATCCAGCGCCGGGATCTCTTCCCAGGTTTTTGGCGGGTTCGGCAGCAGGTCTTTGTTATAAATCAGCGATAACGCTTCAACAGCGATTGGGTAAGCAATCAGCTTGCCGTTGTAACGTACGGCATCCCATGTAAACGGATACAGCTTGTCCTGGAACGCTTTGTCCGGGGTGATTTCAGCCAACAGGCCAGATTGAGCGTAGCCACCAAAGCGGTCGTGCGCCCAGAAGATAATGTCAGGGCCATCGCCAGTTGCCGCAACCTGAGGGAATTTCTCTTCCAGTTTATCCGGATGCTCAACGGTGACTTTAATTCCGGTATCTTTCTCGAATTTCTTACCGACTTCAGCGAGACCGTTATAGCCTTTATCGCCGTTAATCCAGATTACCAGTTTACCTTCTTCGATTTTGGCGAGAGCCGAGGCGGAAAACATCATCGTCGTTAATGCGGATAATGCGAGGATGCGTGCACCTGTTTTTATTTTCATAATCTATGGTCCTTGTTGGTGAAGTGCTCGTGAAAACACCTAAACGGACTCTAGTTTCTTTATACGGCAACCTCTTTCCATCCTCCTTGCCCCTACGCCCCACCGTTGCTTTGTGTGATCTCTGTTACAGAATTGGCGGTAATGTGGGGATGCGCACATAAAATCGCCACGATTTTTGCAAGCAACATCACGAAATTCCTTACATGACCTCGGTTTAGTTCACAGAAGCCGCGTTCTCATCCTCCCGCCTCCTCCCCCATAAAAAAGCCAGGGGGTGGAGGATTTAAGCCATCTCCTGATGACGCATAGTCAGCCCATCATGAATGTTGCTGTCGATGACAGGTTGTTACAAAGGGAGAAGGGCATGGCGAGCGTACAGCTGCAAAATGTAACGAAAGCCTGGGGCGAGGTCGTGGTATCGAAAGATATCAATCTCGATATCCATGAAGGTGAATTCGTGGTGTTTGTCGGACCGTCTGGCTGCGGTAAATCGACTTTACTGCGCATGATTGCCGGGCTTGAGACGATCACCAGCGGCGACCTGTTCATCGGTGAGAAACGGATGAATGACACTCCGCCAGCAGAACGCGGCGTTGGTATGGTGTTTCAGTCTTACGCGCTCTATCCCCACCTGTCAGTAGCAGAAAACATGTCATTTGGCCTGAAACTGGCTGGCGCAAAAAAAGAGGTGATTAACCAACGCGTCAACCAGGTGGCGGAAGTGCTGCAACTGGCGCATTTGCTGGATCGCAAACCGAAAGCGCTCTCCGGTGGTCAGCGTCAGCGCGTGGCGATTGGCCGTACGCTGGTGGCCGAGCCAAGCGTATTTTTGCTCGATGAACCGCTCTCCAACCTCGATGCTGCACTGCGTGTGCAAATGCGTATCGAAATCTCCCGTCTGCATAAACGCCTGGGCCGCACAATGATTTACGTCACCCACGATCAGGTCGAAGCGATGACGCTGGCCGACAAAATCGTGGTGCTGGACGCCGGTCGCGTGGCACAGGTTGGGAAACCGCTGGAACTGTACCACTATCCGGCAGACCGTTTTGTCGCCGGATTTATCGGTTCGCCAAAGATGAACTTCCTGCCGGTAAAAGTGACCGCCACCGCAATCGATCAAGTGCAGGTGGAGCTGCCGATGCCAAATCGTCAACAAGTCTGGCTGCCTGTTGAAAGCCGTGATGTCCAGGTTGGAGCCAATATGTCGCTGGGTATTCGCCCGGAACATCTACTGCCGAGTGATATCGCTGACGTCATCCTTGAGGGTGAAGTTCAGGTCGTCGAGCAACTCGGCAACGAAACCCAAATCTATATCCAGATCCCTTCCATTCGTCAAAACCTGGTGTACCGCCAGAACGACGTGGTGTTGGTAGAAGAAGGTGCCACATTCGCTATCGGCCTGCCGCCAGAGCGTTGCCATCTGTTCCGTGAGGATGGCACTGCATGTCGTCGACTGCATAAGGAGCCGGGCGTTTAAGCACCCCACAAAACACACAAAGCCTGTCACAGGTGATGTGAAAAAAGAAAAGCAATGACTCAGGAGATAGAATGATGATTACTCTGCGCAAACTTCCTCTGGCGGTTGCCGTCGCAGCGGGCGTAATGTCTGCTCAGGCAATGGCTGTTGATTTCCACGGCTATGCACGTTCCGGTATTGGCTGGACAGGTAGCGGCGGTGAACAACAGTGTTTCCAGACTACCGGTGCTCAAAGTAAATACCGTCTTGGCAACGAATGTGAAACTTATGCTGAATTAAAATTGGGTCAGGAAGTGTGGAAAGAGGGCGATAAGAGCTTCTATTTCGACACTAACGTGGCCTATTCCGTCGCGCAACAGAATGACTGGGAAGCTACCGATCCGGCCTTCCGTGAAGCAAACGTGCAGGGAAAAAACCTGATCGAATGGCTGCCAGGTTCCACCATCTGGGCAGGTAAGCGCTTCTACCAACGTCATGACGTTCATATGATCGACTTCTACTACTGGGATATTTCTGGTCCTGGTGCCGGTCTGGAAAACATCGATGTTGGCTTCGGTAAACTCTCTCTGGCAGCAACCCGCTCCTCTGAAGCTGGTGGTTCTTCCTCTTTTGCCAGCAACAATATTTATGACTATACCAACGAAACCGCGAACGACGTTTTCGATGTGCGTTTAGCGCAGATGGAAATCAACCCGGGCGGCACATTAGAACTGGGTGTCGACTACGGTCGTGCCAACCTGCGTGATAACTATCGTCTGGTTGATGGCGCATCGAAAGACGGCTGGTTATTCACTGCTGAACATACTCAGAGTGTCCTGAAGGGCTTTAACAAGTTTGTTGTTCAGTACGCTACTGACTCGATGACCTCGCAGGGTAAAGGTCTGTCGCAGGGTTCTGGCGTCGCGTTTGATAACGAAAAATTTGCCTACAATATCAACAACAACGGTCACATGCTGCGTATCCTCGACCACGGTGCGATCTCCATGGGCGACAACTGGGACATGATGTACGTGGGTATGTACCAGGATATCAACTGGGATAACGACAACGGCACCAAGTGGTGGACCGTTGGTATTCGCCCGATGTACAAGTGGACGCCAATCATGAGCACCGTGATGGAAATCGGCTACGACAACGTCGAATCCCAGCGCACCGGCGACAAGAACAATCAGTACAAAATTACCCTCGCACAACAATGGCAGGCTGGCGACAGCATCTGGTCACGCCCGGCTATTCGTGTCTTCGCAACCTACGCCAAGTGGGATGAGAAATGGGGTTACGACTACAACGGCGATAGCAAGGTTAACCCGAACTACGGCAAAGCCGTTCCTGCTGATTTCAACGGCGGCAGCTTCGGTCGTGGCGACAGCGACGAGTGGACCTTCGGTGCCCAGATGGAAATCTGGTGGTAATAGCAAAACCTGGGCCGGATAAGGCGTTTACGCCGCATCCGGCATAAAAACAGGTTGTCATTATCTGAAAGGGGCGAAAGCCCCTCTGATTATCGGGTTTAGCGCGCTATTGCCTGGCTACCGCTGAGCTCCAGATTTTGAGGTGAAAACAATGAAAATGAATAAAAGTCTCATCGCCCTCTGTTTATCAGCAGGGTTACTGGCAAGCGCGCCTGGAATTAGCCTTGCCGATGTTAACTACGTACCGCAAAACACCAGCGACGCGCCAGCCATTCCATCTGCCGCGCTGCAACAACTCACCTGGACACCGGTCGATCAATCTAAAACCCAGACCACCCAACTGGCGACCGGCGGCCAACAACTGAACGTTCCCGGCATCAGTGGTCCGGTTGCTGCGTACAGCGTCCCGGCAAACATTGGCGAACTGACCCTGACGCTGACCAGCGAAGTGAACAAACAAACCAGCGTTTTTGCGCCGAACGTGCTGATTCTTGATCAGAACATGACCCCATCAGCCTTCTTCCCCAGCAGTTATTTCACCTACCAGGAACTAGGCGTGATGAGTGCAGATCGGCTGGAAGGCGTTATGCGCCTGACACCGGCGTTGGGGCAGCAAAAACTTTATGTTCTGGTCTTTACCACGGAAAAAGATCTCCAGCAGACGACCCAACTGCTCGACCCGGCTAAAGCCTATGCCAAAGGCGTCGGTAACTCGATCCCGGATATTCCCGATCCGGTTGCTCGTCATACCAGCGATGGCTTACTGAAACTGAAAGTCAAAACGAACTCCAGCTCCAGCGTGTTGGTAGGACCGCTATTTGGTTCTTCCGCTCCAGCTCCGGTTACGGTAGGCAACACGGCGGCACCAGCTGTGGCTGCACCTGCTCCGGTGCCGGTGAAGAAAAGCGAGCCGATGCTCAACGACACGGAAAGTTATTTTAATACCGCGATCAAAAACGCTGTCGCGAAAGGTGATGTTGATAAGGCGTTAAAACTGCTTGATGAAGCTGAACGCCTGGGATCGACATCTGCCCGTTCCACCTTTATCAGCAGTGTAAAAGGCAAGGGGTAATTACGCCCCACAGTGCTGATTTTGCAACAACTGGTGCGTCTCCTGGCGCACCTTTTTTTATGCTTCCTTCCTGGGATATGAGCGATTTTTTATAGTACTTCACTTCTTCTTCACTAAGAATGTCCATTATTTCAATGCATTATCAGAGATTCTTTTCCTTTCGCCGGTAGTGTCTGGACGCTCAGGCTACTTTTCCAGGTTATTTTATTTCTGTATTACAGAGGTTTTATGATAGGTCATATCACAAATTCTGGCGGCAATAACTCTTTGATGAAACATGATGTGGTGCAAGGAAATAATATAGTAGATCTTGATTTACTACGTAATTTCAATGGGGTGACAGGTTTAAACAGAGATTACTTTATTTATATCAGTGATATATTTTTAAATATAAAACAACGGAACGAAAAAAATCATGCAATAAATATGTTACGTGAAGTCTCAATTAGTAATGATACTATAAGTGTAAAATTCTACAGAAATGAAAAAATAGAATGCGCTTGTAATTTTCTGATGGATAAAGATGCGCAGGGGTATATCGACCTGTCTGATTTTGATTTAACAAATTGTCATTTTAAAGGTGACGTTATTTCTAAGGTGTCTTTTTTATCATCAAATCTACAACATGTAACTTTCGAATGTAAAGAAATTGAGAATTGCAATTTTACTAAGGCAACAGTTGATAATGTCATATTTAAATGTCGACGTTTACACAATGTGATTTTTCTCAAAACGAGTGGCGAATGTGTTGATTTTAGCCAAAATATTCTTGATACAGTTGACTTCTCGCAGAGTCAACTTGGTCATAGTAATTTTCGCGAATGTCAGATTAGAAATTCAAACTTCGATAATTGTTATCTTTACGCTTCGCACTTCACCAGAGCAGAGTTTCTGTCTGCCAAAGAAATATCATTTATTAAATCGAATTTGACAGCTGTTATGTTTGATCATGTGCGAATGTCGACAGGGAATTTTTAAGATTGCATTACAGAACAATTGGAATTAACTATTGATTATTCAGATATATTTGGGAATGAAGATCTCGATGGTTATATCAATAACATTATAAAAATGATTGATACATTGCCAGATAATGCAATGATATTGAAATCCGTTCTGGCAGTAAAACTGGTGATGCAATTAAAAATTCTCAATATTGTTAATAAAAACTTTATTGAGAATATGAAGAAAACATTTAGCCATTGTCCTTATATAAAAGATCCAATTATACGTAGTTATATACATTCTGGGGAAGATGACAAGTTCGATAATTTTATGCGTCAACATCGATTCAGTAAGGTGAATTTCGATACCCAACAGATGATCCATTTTATTAACAGATTTAATATGAATAAAGGGCTGGTTGATAAAAATAACAATTTTTTTATCCAACTTATCGATCAGGCCTTACGATCAACGGATGATATGATCAAAGCAAATGCCTGGTATCTTTATAAAGAGTGGATTCGTAGTGATGATGTTTCACCTATATTTATAGAAACTGAAGAAAAGTTAAGAACCTTTAACACTAATAAATTAACACGAAACGATAATATATTTATCCTGTTCTCCTCTGTCGATGATGGGCCTGTTATGGTGGTAAGCTCCCAGCGCTTACATGATATGTTGAATCCTACAAAAGATACCAATTGGAATTCCACGTGTATCTATAAATCCAGACATAAGATGTTGCCTATTAATCTTACTCAGGAAACACTTTTCAGCTCCAAATCTCATGGTAAATATGCGCTTTTCCCAATTTTTACTGCGAGTTGGCGAGCTACTCGTATAAAGAATAAAGGTATTTAAGTAAAGGAAAACATCACCGTTCCTAGCATCATGGGCGGTGATGCCCCTATGGTTGCCCTCGCCAGCACGGGCATCGGCAAAGCGTAAGGTTCAACAGCGTTTTACCACTTCATGCGATTGTTGCGTTTTTGTTGCGCATTAGATCACTTAATTTGCTTTACATCTCCCGTAAACACTTTTCTGCGATACAATGCCTTTACGTTATGTAACGGAGAGTTCGGCATGTCACACCCCGCGTTAACGCAACTGCGTGCGCTGCGCTATTTTAAAGAGATCCCTGCCCTGGATCCGCAACTGCTCGACTGGCTGTTGCTGGAGGATTCCATGACAAAACGTTTTGAACAGCAGGGAAAAACGGTGAGTGTGACGATGATCCGCGAGGGGTTTGTCGAGCAGAATGAAATCCCCGAAGAACTGCCGCTGCTGCCGAAAGAGTCTCGTTACTGGTTACGTGAAATTTTGTTATGTGCCGATGGTGAACCGTGGCTTGCCGGTCGTACCGTCGTTCCTGTATCAACATTAAGCGGGCCGGAACTAGCGTTACAAAAATTGGGTAAAACGCCGTTAGGACGCTATCTGTTCACATCATCGACACTAACCCGGGATTTTATCGAGATAGGCCGTGATGCCGGACTGTGGGGGCGACGTTCCCGCCTGCGATTAAGCGGTAAACCGCTGTTGCTAACAGAACTGTTTTTACCGGCGTCACCGTTGTACTAAGAGGAAAAAAATATGGAGTGGAGTCTGACGCAGAATAAGCTGCTGGCGTTTCATCGCTTAATGCGTACGGATAAGCCAATTGGCGCGTTACTGCTGCTCTGGCCAACATTATGGGCGTTGTGGGTGGCGACACCGGGCGTTCCTCAGCTCTGGATCATGGCGGTGTTTGTCGCGGGTGTCTGGCTGATGCGCGCTGCTGGTTGCGTGGTGAATGATTATGCTGATCGCAAGTTTGATGGTCATGTTAAGCGCACGGCGAACCGACCACTTCCCAGCGGCGCGGTAACAGAGAAAGAGGCGCGCGCGCTGTTTGTAGTGCTGGTACTGATTTCGTTTTTACTGGTTCTGACGCTGAATACGATGACCATTCTGTTGTCGATTGCCGCTCTGGCATTGGCGTGGGTGTACCCGTTTATGAAGCGGTATACCCATCTCCCGCAAGTGGTGCTGGGCGCGGCGTTTGGCTGGTCGATTCCAATGGCTTTTGCCGCTGTGAGTGAGTCGGTGCCATTGAGTTGCTGGTTAATGTTCCTCGCCAATATTCTCTGGGCGGTGGCTTACGACACGCAGTATGCGATGGTTGACCGCGATGATGATGTGAAGATTGGCATTAAATCCACGGCAATCCTGTTCGGCCAATACGATAAATTGATTATTGGTATTTTGCAGATTGGCGTACTGGCACTGATGGCGATCATCGGTGAGTTAAATGGCTTAGGCTGGGGATATTACTGGTCAATTGTGGTGGCTGGCGCGCTGTTTGTTTATCAACAAAAACTGATTGCCAACCGCGAGCGTGAAGCCTGCTTTAAAGCATTTATGAATAATAACTATGTTGGTCTGGTACTGTTTTTAGGACTGGCAATGAGTTACTGGCATTTCTGATGATGTAAAAAAGCCGGATGATCATCCGGCTTTCTTCTGGGTTGCCTGATGCGTTGCGCTTCTCAGGCCTACCCGGTGAATCGCAATTTATTGAATTTGCAGGTCATGGTAGGCCGGATAAGGCGTTTTCGCCGCATCCGGCAATTCTCTCTGATTACCCTTCGCCCTGCGTCGCACTCTCAATCGTCAAACGCACGTCTGATGTAATCAACTCCGCCAGCAACTGATAAACCTTCATCGTTTCTGCTGGTTCGGCATCGCCGCTATCGCTGATATACCCTTCATCACGCAGCGTCAGCACCAGAGAACTGAACACCGCCTTGTCGAAGAACTCCGGCGCGTTGATGCCGTGCAGCACGGAGAGACGTTGCGCAACGGTGCGGCTCTCTTTCTCCAGCGTACCGCGGTTGATCGACGGGTTGGCACTCAACAACCAGAAGGTGATGGCATAACGTTGCAGCGTTTCGCGCGCGCCTGCGGCCAGCAGCTGTAGGGTGCGAGAATGCGCCGGGTTGATATGCAACTCATCATCTTGCAGGGTAATCAGCCCCTGACGTTGCATCTCATTTGCCAGCGCATCAATAACGTCCGGCAACTCGTCGCGATCCCAGCGCAGGAACAGCTCCGCTTTCAGCATTGGGTAAAGCACATTGACGTGCTCCATCAATACGTCGCGGGAGATGTGGCGATGCTGGGTGACAATTGCCGCCATCAGCGAAGGCAGCACCAACATATGCGCAATGTTGTTGCGATAGTAGGTCATCAGCACCGCTTGCTCGCGTGGCAGAATGATGATGTCGCCGATAGTGTCTTTCTCGACTTCAAACTTGTTCATTTGCAGCGCGTGATCGATAAGCTCGCTGGCGCTGGCTGAAGGAACGGTAGAGTCCGTGGAGTAAGGTACGTTGCGCATCAGATCCAGGTAGCAGTTGAGTTGCTCGGTTAACTGCTCGCGGGTGAGTGAGCGCTGACGTGATGCCAGTAGCGCAGTACAGCACAGGTTCATGGCGTTTGCCGCGCCTGCGTTGTTAATGCGTACCATCAGATCGGCAGCAATATTATTGACCGTCGGCGTTAACCAGGCCGGACGCACCGCTTCGATGGGATCGATAGATTCACGCCAGTCTGGTACGTGCTGGTTAAGGTAGGTCATCAACGGCATTGGTTCACCGAAGTTGACGTAACCCTGACCGAGATTACGCAGCTTGCTTAAACCGCGCAGCATCTGCGGCAGGCTCTCTTTCTCTTTCGTCGCGCCGCGCAGTTCTTTGGCGTAAGTACCCACTTCCATGACGTGCTCATAACCGATATAGATCGGAATCAGCGTAATCGGACGCGTGCCGCCACGCAGCATCGCCTGAATGGTCATCGACAGCGTACCGGTTTTCGGATCCAGCAAACGCCCCGTGCGGGAACGACCGCCTTCCACGAAGTACTCGACGGAATAACCACGGCTGAACAGTTCGCCGAGATACTCACGGAAAACGGTGGAATAAAGTTTATTGCCTTTAAAAGTACGGCGAATAAAGAACGCCCCCAGACGGCGGAAAATCGGCCCGGCCGGCCAGAAGTTCAGGTTGATCCCGGCGGCGATATGCGGCGGCACCAGTCCCTGGTGGTACAGCACGTAAGAAAGTAGCAGGTAGTCCATGTGACTGCGGTGGCAAGGCACATACACCAGCTCATGACCGTCGTGGGCCAGCTGGCGAACGCGCTCGGCGTTATGGACGTTGATGCCCTGATAAAATCGGTTCCAGGTGAAGCCCAGAATGCGGTCAGTCAGGCGGATCATCTCGTAAGAGAAATTCGCCGCAATCTCTTCCATCAGCGCAATCGCGTTCTGCTGCGCTTTTTCATGGGAGATTTTTTTGCTGCGCGCTTCATCTTCTACCGCTTTGGCAATGGCGCGGGAGGCGAGCAGCTTATTAAACAGATCCTGACGAGCAGGCAGACGTGGGCCTACGGCAGCCAGACGTTGACGGGCAAAGTGCATACGCGCCACGCGCGCCAGTTTCTGAGCGATAGTTTTATCCGTGCCGTGTTCATCCGCCATACGGCGCAGCGACACTGACGGCGAGAAACGCACAAAACTGTCGCGACCGAGCCACAGTACAGCGAAAAATTTCTGTACGCCGTTAAGCATACGCAGCGGCGGGTTCACTTCGCCTTTTTCACGCCCCGGCGCGCGACCAAACATCACCGATACTGGCACCATCTGCACATCCAGATTTGGGTTGCTACGGTGCAAATCGAGATAGTCGTGGAAAAGCTTAATAGACTCTTCTTTCGGCGTGTAATAGGTGAATACACGCGGCCCGCCGTGAATGAACACATAGCGCGGCAGTAGCGTGCCGTCGATTTCCAGCGGCTCTAACGGGTCAGGCAAATCATGTGCCAGACACTGGGCGCGCAACGTCAGCAAATCTGCTTTCGAGTTGTACGGTAAAACGTACATAATTGGACGAGAGGTATCCAGCCCCAGTTCCGGGGCAGGATCTGCCGGAATAGACTTGCTTTTTACCAGGATGCTTAATGGTAAATTCAGTAATTTGTAGTAAATTCGTGGCCAGCCGGACATAAACGATGTAAAGCCTCTGGTTAATAATGCAAATGCGCGGCAAGGATAGCAGAAAGTCATGGGAAATTCTGTGGTATCCGCTCATGTTTCGCGCGGCGTTACGCAAACCCGAATCATCGGATTTAACGGTACACTGATATTGACGCTCATAATGTAAAAAGGTTCTTTCAATGGCCAATAATACAACTGGATTCACCCGAATTATCAAAGCTGCTGGCTATTCCTGGAAAGGTTTACGCGCTGCATGGATCAACGAAGCGGCATTCCGTCAGGAAGGCGTAGCGGTATTGTTGGCGGTGGTCATCGCCTGCTGGCTGGATGTGGACGCAATTACCCGCGTGCTGCTTATCAGCTCCGTGATGCTGGTGATGATTGTGGAAATCCTCAATAGCGCCATCGAAGCAGTGGTTGACCGAATTGGCTCTGAATACCATGAGCTTTCCGGACGCGCAAAAGATATGGGATCCGCCGCGGTGCTGATTGCCATTATCGTCGCCGTGATTACCTGGTGCATCCTGTTATGGTCGCATTTTGGATAACCCTTCCAGATTTCGATAAATCTCTGGTTTATTGTGCAGTTTATGGTTCCAAAATCGCCTTTTGCTGTATATACTCACAGTATAACTGTATATACACCCAGGGGGCGGAATGAAAGCGTTAACGGCCAGGCAACAAGAGGTGTTTGATCTCATCCGTGATCACATCAGCCAGACAGGTATGCCGCCGACGCGTGCGGAAATCGCGCAGCGTTTGGGGTTCCGTTCCCCAAACGCGGCTGAAGAACATCTGAAGGCGCTGGCACGCAAAGGCGTTATTGAAATTGTTTCCGGCGCATCACGCGGGATTCGTCTGTTGCAGGAAGAGGAAGAAGGGTTGCCGCTGGTAGGTCGTGTGGCTGCCGGTGAACCGCTTCTGGCGCAACAGCATATTGAAGGTCATTATCAGGTCGATCCTTCCTTGTTCAAGCCGAATGCTGATTTCCTGCTGCGCGTCAGCGGGATGTCGATGAAAGATATCGGCATTATGGATGGCGACTTGCTGGCAGTGCATAAAACTCAGGATGTACGTAACGGTCAGGTCGTTGTCGCACGTATTGATGACGAAGTTACCGTTAAGCGCCTGAAAAAACAGGGCAATAAAGTCGAACTGTTGCCAGAAAATAGCGAGTTTAAACCAATTGTCGTTGACCTTCGTCAGCAGAGCTTCACCATTGAAGGGCTGGCGGTTGGGGTTATTCGCAACGGCGACTGGCTGTAACATATCTCTGAGACCGCGATGCCGCTTGGCGTCGCGGTTTGTTTTTCATCTCTCTTCATCAGGCTTGTCTGCATGGCATTCCTCACTTCATCTGATAAAGCACTCTGGCATCTCGCCTTACCCATGATTTTCTCCAATATCACCGTTCCGTTGCTGGGACTGGTCGATACGGCGGTAATTGGTCATCTTGATAGTCCGGTTTATTTGGGCGGCGTGGCGGTTGGTGCAACGGCGACCAGCTTTCTCTTTATGCTGTTGCTGTTTTTACGCATGAGCACCACCGGGCTGACTGCGCAGGCTTATGGTGCCAAAAATCCTCAGGCATTAGCCCGTGCGCTGGTGCAACCGTTGCTGTTGGCGTTGGGGGCCGGGGCGTTAATTGCGCTGTTGCGTACGCCGATTATCGATCTGGCGCTGCATATTGTTGGCGGTAGTGAAGCGGTCCTGGAACAGGCGCGGCGCTTTCTTGAAATCCGCTGGTTAAGCGCTCCGGCGTCGCTGGCGAATCTGGTATTACTCGGTTGGTTACTCGGCGTGCAATATGCCCGTGCGCCAGTAATTTTGTTAGTGGTCGGCAATATCCTCAACATTGTGCTGGATGTCTGGCTGGTGATGGGGCTGCATATGAACGTGCAGGGCGCGGCGCTGGCGACGGTTATTGCGGAATATGCAACATTGCTGATTGGTCTGCTAATGGTGCGTAAAATCCTCAAACTACGCGGAATTTCCGGCGAAATGCTGAAAACTGCCTGGCGAGGAAACTTCCGTCGCTTGCTGGCGCTTAACCGCGATATCATGCTGCGTTCGCTGTTGTTGCAACTCTGTTTCGGCGCGATCACCGTACTTGGTGCGCGACTGGGGAGTGACATTATCGCTGTTAACGCGGTTCTGATGACGCTACTCACCTTTACCGCCTATGCGCTTGATGGTTTTGCCTACGCGGTTGAAGCGCACTCCGGTCAGGCATACGGTGCGCGCGACGGTAGCCAGTTGCTGGATGTATGGCGGGCAGCGTGCCGCCAGTCGGGGATTGTAGCGTTACTATTTTCGGTGGTTTATTTGCTGGCAGGGGAACACATCATTGCGTTGCTGACGTCGTTAACCCAGATTCAGCAGCTGGCTGACCGCTATCTTATCTGGCAGGTGATTTTGCCGTTGGTTGGCGTCTGGTGTTATCTGCTGGACGGCATGTTTATAGGCGCAACGCGTGCCGCCGAAATGCGTAACAGTATGGCGGTGGCCGCCGCAGGTTTTGCGCTGACGCTCCTTACGCTGCCGTGGCTGGGTAATCATGGTTTGTGGCTGGCATTAACCGTCTTTCTGGCGTTGCGCGGGCTTTCTCTGGCGGCTATCTGGCGGCGTCACTGGCGCAACGGTACCTGGTTTGCCGCAACGTGACGGTTAAAAATTCTGAATAAATTATCCTAAGCCAAATTGCTGACTACACTTAATCTCACGTTCAGAAGAAAAGTGAACGTACTCTCATTCACAACCTAACGATGAGGTCTTGATTATGAATAAAGATGAAGCCGGCGGTAACTGGAAACAGTTTAAAGGTAAAGTGAAAGAGCAATGGGGCAAACTGACCGATGATGATATGACGATCATTGAAGGTAAACGTGATCAACTGGTCGGTAAAATCCAGGAACGTTATGGTTATCAGAAAGATCAGGCAGAAAAAGAGGTCGTGGATTGGGAAACCCGCAATGAATATCGCTGGTAATTAATCCCTCCTGCCCGACGTGTACAAGGATGTACGCCCTCTTAACGCGGTTTCTTTTTCACCTGCACAGAGTGATCATGCTGGCACTGTTCAGGATGACGACACGCTTCCACTTCCACGCATGCCGCACAGAGCCCATGTGCTTCAATCACATTATGCCGCAGGGCAAACCCCATTTTTGCCGCCAGCGTATGCATAATGTCTTCCACGCCTTCTGCACACTCTTCTTTCACCGCGCCGCAGCGATCGCAAATAAACATGGCTGACGTATGCGTGGGCTGGTCGAACAGATGACAGAGCACATAACTGTTGGTGGATTCCACCTTATGCACAAAACCTTGCTCAAGCAGAAAATCCAGCGCGCGATAAACCGTTGGCGGCTTGGCTTGCGGTTCAGCTTCGCGCAGTAAATCAAGCAGATCATAAGCGCTGATAGCGCCATCCTGCAGACTCATCAGGCGCAACACTTCCAGGCGCTGTGGGGTCAGGCGCACATTACGCTGCGCGCAGATTTTTTCAGCCTGCGCTAATAACTCCTGCGTTGTGGTCTTTTCCATCGGGCACCTCAAAGTGGGGGTTAAGAATGTCCTTACTTTACCATGTTCCAGGAAAAACACCGAGAACCCTTATTGTTGCCGTAATGTTGATTTTCTGTTTTGTAGGTAAGGTGTTGTGTTGCCTTATCGTACCATTATCAACACGATAATAATTAATAATTCATTTTTAAATAAATTGCTTCAAGTTAACTCGCTATTTATTTAACTGGGTTTAAACGCATACCTGTAGTTCAGAAATTATGAGCGATTTTTGATAGTGACCAGATGGCAAAAGAATTATAAGGAGGACACGGTACGACAAAAAAGGTAGATGAATCATGTTGAAGATAATACCCGGTGCAACTGGATACTTTAATAAAACACTCAATTCAAATCAATTCGAAAATAAAGATGCAACCAAAGATAAATTGGATAATAGAGGTTCAATCAAAGGTAAATTAAATAATACATATGGTAAATCTATTGATTATGCAGCGCTGCGTCATCGGGATATAATTATTGCAAAAATAGATTTGTTTATTCAACGAATCACGCATAATTTATGGCATGCACGTAAAAAAATGTGTTTTTAATTGAGCACATAAATGATCTCAAAATGTGGGTCAATAAGTATACTGACGATTGCACTGATGAGGATTTAAACGATCGTGACTTTATTGCATCAGTTGTTGACCGGGCTATTTTTCATTTCGCGATTAATAGTATATGTAATCCTGGGGATAATAAAGATGCAATGCCCATTGAACAATGTACTTTTGATGTAGAAACTAAGAATGGCCTTCCCTCCACGGTTCAGCTATTTTATGAGGAATCTAAGGATAATGAACCTTTAGCGAATATACATTTTCAAGCAATAGGTTCTGGTTTTTTAACGTTTGTTAATGCCTGCCAGGAACATGATGACAACAGCTTAAAATTATTTGCTTCGCTGTTAATTTCACTTTCATATTCTAGTGCCTACGCAGATTTATCAGAAACAGTGTATATTAATGAAAATAATGAGAGCTACCTGAAAGCTCAGTTTGAAAAATTATATCAACGTGATATGAAGAAGTACCTGGGAGAGATGAAGCGTCTGGCAGATGGGGGAGAAATGAATTTTGATGGCTATCTGGATAAGATGTCACATCTGGTGAATGAAGGAACGCTCGATCCTGATATTTTAAGCAAAATGCGAGATGCTGCACCACAATTAATTAGCTTCGCGAAGTCGTTTGACCCAACCTCAAAGGAAGAGATTAAAATACTTACAGACACTTCTAAATTAATTTATGACTTGTTCGGGGTTAAATCGGAGAAATAATATGTGAAGTTCTTCGATAGTATGGAAGGCATTATATAAAAGGACCCAATATTTATTGGGTTCTTTTTTCTCTATCAATGCTATTAGCAGGGAGATATATCACCAGAGTTTAATGTGTGATTTTTTATTTATCGTCGAACCTGGATTGTTTATCATTGGCCTTAACAAAGTTAACGGCTAATAAGATTATTTCCATCACTTCGTGAGAGCTTCATGCCTTGAGAGGATCTCAATTTTCTTTTGCAATGAGACAGGCGCTTCCTGTTGTTATGGTATAGTACCCCGCTATTGAGCCTCCTGAACAGTGAAGCTGAATAACATAACCCCATGATATATCGATAAAATAATCTCTACATTTGAAAATGCACGGTAATTCTGAAATGCAAAAAATCAACCAAACCAGCGCAATGCCTGAAAAAACTGACGTTCACTGGAGTGGTCGGTTTAGTGTTGCACCAATGCTCGACTGGACGGACAGACATTGCCGCTATTTCTTGCGTCTGCTTTCCCGCAATACGTTGCTTTATACCGAAATGGTGACCACAGGGGCGATAATTCACGGTAAAGGTGATTATCTGGCGTACAGTGAAGAAGAACATCCGGTAGCGTTGCAACTGGGCGGTAGCGATCCGGCGGCGCTGGCGCAGTGTGCAAAGCTGGCAGAAGCGCGCGGATATGATGAGATCAACCTGAATGTCGGCTGCCCGTCTGACCGGGTGCAGAACGGCATGTTTGGTGCGTGTCTGATGGGTAATGCGCAGCTGGTTGCCGACTGCGTGAAAGCGATGCGCGATGTGGTGTCGATTCCGGTGACGGTGAAAACGCGTATTGGCATCGACGACCAGGACAGCTATGAATTTCTCTGCGATTTCATCAATACCGTTTCCGGCAAAGGCGAGTGTGAGATGTTCATCATCCACGCACGTAAAGCCTGGCTTTCGGGGTTAAGCCCGAAAGAAAACCGTGAAATCCCGCCGCTCGATTATCCGCGTGTGTATCAACTGAAGCGTGACTTCCCGCATCTGACAATGTCGATTAACGGTGGTATCAAGTCGCTGGAAGAAGCTAAAGCGCATTTGCAACATATGGATGGCGTGATGGTCGGGCGCGAGGCGTATCAGAATCCGGGTATTCTGGCGGCGGTAGACCGGGAGATCTTTGGTTCCTCGGATACCGATGCCGATCCGGTGGCAGTAGTGCGTGCCATGTATCCGTACATTGAGCATGAACTCAGCCAGGGGACGTATCTCGGCCATATTATCCGGCATATGCTGGGTTTGTTCCAGGGTATTCCTGGCGCGCGGCAGTGGCGGCGTTATTTAAGTGAAAATGCCCATAAAGCGGGTGCTGACATTAACGTGCTGGAACACGCGCTCAAACTGGTGGCGGATAAGCGTTAACTTTTCACCAAAAAGTAGTCAAATTCACCACGCCCTGCGCACCGTCGCGGGGCGTTTTGCTGTTAAATCAATAGATTATTTTTGGCATGATTCTTGTAATGCCAGCAAGAGATTTCATATTTGGGAGAGCATCATGCTGGAACTACTTTTTGTGATTGGCTTTTTTGTCATGCTGATGGTCACCGGCGTTTCGTTGCTGGGCATTATCGCCGCGCTGGTTGTGGCGACGGCCATTATGTTCCTCGGCGGTATGCTGGCATTGATGATTAAGTTGCTGCCGTGGTTACTACTGGCGATTGCGGTGGTGTGGGTTATTAAGGCGATTAAAGCACCAAAAATGCCGAAATATCAGCGTTATGACCGCTGGCGTTACTAAGGGATTGTGCGGATGATCACAACCTAAGGTTTTATCCTTAGAACAAAATAGGAATTGATAATCAAATCTGTCACTATTGCGCCTCTAACAGATTCATCGTGCTGTACCCTACATACAGCCGAACTATAAAAAGAAAGGGCTTCCCAGGTGGAAGCCCTATTTCTTTTATGGAATCAGCAGGCTGGAACCTTGCGTCGCCCGGCTTTCCAGAATCTCATGCGCACGCTGCGCATCCTTCAGCGGATATTTCTGCTGCTCGGCGACATCGACCTTAATCACACCGCTGGCAATCAAAGAGAACAGTTCATTACTGGCCTCGGTTAATTCCTCCCGCGTGGTGATATAGCCTTGCAGGGAAGGGCGTGTCACATACAACGAGCCTTTTTGATTGAGAATGCCTAAGTTCACACCGGTAACCGCACCTGATGAGTTGCCAAAACTGACCATTAAGCCGCGGCGTTGCAGGCAATCCAGCGACCGTTCCCAGGTGTCTCTGCCCACGGAATCGTACACTACGCGCACTTTCTTACCGCCGGTGATCTCTTTCAATCGCTCGACCAGATTCTCTTCACGATAGTTAATAACCTGCCACGCGCCGGCTTTTAGCGCGCTCTGCGCTTTTTGCGCGGTTCCTACGGTGCCGATGAGTTTCGCGCCCAGGGCTTTTGCCCACTGGCAGGCAATTAAGCCAATGCCGCCAGCCGCTGCGTGGAACAGGAACTGTTCATCGGGTTTAATTTCATAGGTTTTGCGCAGCAGATAATAAACCGTTAAGCCTTTCAGGAAGGATGCCGCAGCTTGCTCAAAAGAAATTGCCGCAGGCAGAATCGCCGCTTTATCCGCATTAATGTTATGCACAGAGCTGTAAGCGCCTAACGCCGACTGCGCATAGACTACATGATCGCCAGCCTTAATATGCTTTACACCACTGCCGACTTTACTCACGATGCCTGCCGCTTCGGTACCTAATCCGCTGGGTAGCGATGGCGGCGGGTAAAGGCCGCTGCGGATATACGTGTCGATAAAATTGATGCCGATGGCTTTATTTTCGACCTGGATTTCATTCTCCGCCGGATCGGCAGGAGTGAACTCTACGGCTTGAAGTACTTCCGGGCCACCGTGCTTGTGAAATTCAATTCGTGTTGCCATGTGTCCTCCAGAACGTATCGTCAGGGTCTGCTTCATATGGTAAAGTTTCGACCCATTCTTTATTTCGGTAACTCCATTCACTATGGCAGGAAATAAACCCTTCAACAAACAGCAGGCTGAACCCCGCGAACGCGATCCACAAGTTGCCGGGCTGAAAGTGCCTCCGCACTCGATCGAAGCGGAGCAGTCGGTGTTGGGCGGTTTAATGCTGGATAACGAACGCTGGGATGATGTAGCCGAGCGTGTGGTAGCAGACGATTTTTACACCCGCCCACACCGTCATATCTTTACTGAAATGGCGCGTTTGCAGGAAAGCGGTAGTCCTATCGATCTGATTACCCTTGCGGAATCGTTGGAACGCCAGGGGCAACTCGATAGCGTCGGTGGTTTTGCTTATCTGGCAGAGCTGTCAAAAAATACGCCAAGTGCGGCGAACATCAGTGCTTATGCGGACATCGTGCGTGAACGTGCCGTTGTCCGTGAGATGATCTCGGTTGCGAATGAGATTGCTGAAGCCGGTTTTGATCCGCAGGGGCGTACCAGCGAAGATCTGCTGGACCTTGCTGAATCCCGCGTCTTTAAAATTGCCGAAAGTCGTGCAAACAAAGACGAAGGGCCGAAGAACATCGCCGATGTGCTCGACGCAACCGTGGCGCGTATTGAGCAGTTGTTTCAGCAGCCACACGATGGCGTTACCGGGGTAAACACCGGTTATGACGATCTCAACAAAAAAACCGCTGGCTTGCAGCCGTCGGATTTGATCATCGTCGCCGCGCGTCCGTCGATGGGTAAAACAACATTTGCGATGAACCTCGTCGAAAACGCGGCAATGTTGCAGGATAAACCAGTACTTATCTTCTCGCTGGAGATGCCATCAGAACAGATCATGATGCGTTCTCTGGCGTCGCTGTCGCGCGTTGACCAGACTAAAATCCGTACCGGGCAGCTCGATGATGAAGACTGGGCGCGCATTTCCGGCACCATGGGTATTTTGCTCGAAAAACGCAATATCTATATCGATGACTCTTCCGGCCTGACGCCAACGGAAGTGCGTTCCCGCGCACGCCGTATTGCCCGTGAACACGGCGGCATCGGGCTTATCATGATCGACTACCTGCAACTGATGCGCGTACCGGCGCTTTCCGATAACCGTACGCTGGAAATTGCAGAAATCTCCCGCTCGCTGAAAGCACTGGCGAAAGAACTGAACGTGCCGGTGGTGGCGCTGTCCCAGTTGAACCGTTCTCTGGAACAACGTGCCGACAAACGTCCGGTCAACTCCGACCTGCGTGAATCTGGCTCTATCGAGCAGGATGCGGACTTGATCATGTTTATCTATCGTGATGAGGTGTATCACGAAAACAGTGATTTAAAAGGCATCGCGGAAATTATTATCGGTAAACAACGTAACGGCCCAATCGGGACGGTACGCCTGACCTTTAACGGTCAATGGTCGCGCTTCGACAACTATGCGGGGCCGCAGTACGACGACGAATAATAATTATTTTATGAATTAGGTAATTAAAGCAAACAATTATCAAGGAACACAAATGCAAGCGGCAACTGTTGTGATTAACCGCCGCGCTCTGCGACACAACCTGCAACGTCTTCGTGAACTGGCACCTGCCAGTAAAATGGTTGCGGTGGTGAAAGCGAACGCTTATGGTCACGGTCTTCTTGAGACCGCGCGAACGCTCCCCGATGCTGACGCCTTTGGCGTAGCCCGTCTCGAAGAAGCTCTGCGACTGCGTGCGGGGGGAATCACCAAACCTGTACTGTTACTCGAAGGCTTTTTTGATGCCAGAGATCTGCCGACGATTTCTGCGCAACATTTTCATACCGCCGTGCATAACGAAGAACAGCTGGCTGCGCTGGAAGAGGCTAGCTTGGACGAGCCGGTTACCGTCTGGATGAAACTCGATACCGGTATGCACCGTCTGGGCGTAAGGCCGGAACAGGCTGAGGCGTTTTATCATCGCCTGACCCAGTGCAAAAACGTTCGTCAGCCGGTGAATATCGTCAGCCATTTTGCGCGCGCGGATGAACCAAAATGTGGCGCAACCGAGAAACAACTCGCTATCTTTAATACCTTTTGCGAAGGCAAACCTGGTCAACGTTCCATTGCCGCGTCGGGTGGCATTCTGCTGTGGCCACAGTCGCATTTTGACTGGGTGCGCCCGGGCATCATTCTTTATGGCGTCTCGCCGCTGGAAGATCGCTCCACCGGTGCCGATTTTGGCTGTCAGCCAGTGATGTCACTAACCTCCAGCCTGATTGCCGTGCGTGAGCATAAAGCCGGAGAGCCTGTTGGTTATGGTGGAACCTGGGTAAGCGAACGTGATACCCGTCTTGGCGTAGTCGCGATGGGCTATGGCGATGGTTATCCGCGCGCCGCGCCGTCCGGTACGCCAGTGCTGGTGAACGGTCGCGAAGTACCGATTGTCGGGCGCGTGGCGATGGATATGATCTGCGTAGACTTAGGTCCACAGGCGCAGGACAAAGCCGGGGATCCGGTCATTTTATGGGGCGAAGGTTTGCCCGTAGAACGTATCGCTGAAATGACGAAAGTAAGCGCTTACGAACTTATTACGCGCCTGACTTCAAGGGTCGCGATGAAATACGTGGATTAATCGTTCTGTAATATTTGATTGTCTGTGCCGGATGCGGCGTGAATGCCTTATCCGGCCAATAAAATCCTAAAAATTCAATAAGTTGATGTTCTTTCATGCTCTTATAAAGGTCGTGCCTCTGGCGGATGTACGTTTATCATTAGTCTCACTCTGTTGCTAATTGCCGTTCGCTCCTGAACATCCACTCGATCTTCGCCTTCTTCCGGTTTATTGTGTTTTAACCACCTGCCCGTAAACCTGGAGAACCATCGCGTGTTTCAAAAAGTTGACGCCTACGCTGGCGACCCGATTCTTACGCTTATGGAGCGTTTTAAAGAAGACCCTCGCAGCGACAAAGTGAATTTAAGTATCGGTCTGTACTACAACGAAGACGGAATTATTCCACAATTGAAAGCCGTGGCGGAGGCGGAAGCGCGCCTGAATGCGCAGCCCCATGGCGCTTCGCTTTATTTACCGATGGAAGGGCTTAACAGCTATCGCCATGCCATTGCGCCGCTGCTGTTTGGTGCGGACCATCCGGTACTGCAACAACAGCGCGTAGCAACCATTCAAACCCTTGGCGGCTCAGGGGCATTGAAAGTGGGCGCGGATTTCCTGAAACGCTACTTCCCGGAATCAGGCGTCTGGGTCAGCGATCCTACTTGGGAAAACCACGTAGCAATATTCGCCGGGGCTGGATTCGAAGTGAGTACTTACCCCTGGTATGACGAAGTGACTAACAGCGTGCGCTTTAATGACCTGTTGGCGACGCTGAAAACATTACCTGCCCGCAGTATTGTGTTGCTGCATCCATGTTGCCACAACCCAACGGGTGCCGATCTCACTAATGATCAGTGGGATGCGGTGATTGAAATTCTCAAAGCCCGCGAGCTTATCCCATTCCTCGATATTGCCTATCAAGGATTTAGTGCCGGTATGGAAGAGGATGCCTACGCTATTCGCGCCATTGCCAGTGCTGGATTACCCGCTCTGGTGAGCAATTCGTTCTCGAAAATTTTCTCCCTTTACGGCGAGCGCGTCGGCGGACTTTCTGTTCTGTGTGAAGATGCCGAAGCCGCTGGCCGCGTACTGGGGCAATTGAAAGCAACAGTTCGCCGCAACTACTCCAGCCCGCCGAATTTTGGTGCGCAGGTGGTGGCTGCAGTGCTGAATGACGAGGCATTGAAAGCCAGCTGGCTGGCGGAAGTAGAAGAGATGCGTACTCGCATTCTGGCAATGCGTCAGGAATTGGTGAAGGTATTAAGCACAGAGATGCCAGAACGCAATTTCGATTATCTGCTTAATCAGCGCGGCATGTTCAGTTATACCGGTTTAAGTGCCGCTCAGGTTGACCGACTACGTGAAGAATTTGGTGTCTATCTCATCGCCAGCGGTCGCATGTGTGTCGCCGGGTTAAATACGGCAAATGTACAACGTGTGGCAAAGGCGTTTGCTGCGGTGATGTAATGCAGGAAAGCAGGCTGGAGTTACCCAGCCTGCAGTGAAATTAAACTGTCGTCGCTTTCACTATTTCTTTGTAGATGATTTTTTTGATGCCGTTGTTCTACGTGAGAGATAATAAAACGTTGTCAGTTCTTTTATTGTTAAGTTTATCCCAATTATCTGGAATTCCTTTCCCTATTTTTTCGTGTGGAGTAATAATTTCTGCACATCTAACCATTATTAAATTTAATAATAAGTATCGGGTTTGTTACGATAGAATATTTCTATATCCTCAAGAATATGCTTTGCCTTATTGCCTGTGACTTTCTGAGATTCAATTATAGTATCGTTAAATTCTAATGTTAAAGAGAACTCTTTTTTCCGCTTTGTGTAAGTTTAACCTTATATTGATTACCAATATCAAATAAAAAGGTCCTGTAATGAGAATAATCACCTTTAACCTCCTCGGCAAAACAGCAAAGCGTGCAAATATACATAAAGTCTTTCTTACCCCTGATTTTGTTAACTAAATCAATAAATGCGTGAAAAACTTTACTTGCAATAGAACTTGATACTTCTTCTCCAGGTCTACAAAAATCTTTTGCAATTTTTAACTGTGTTTCTATGTATAAAAAGAAATCTTTGGCATAAGAGATATCTTTATTATTTAGTGCATCTAGCTCAACAGGTAAAGATGTCGTTTTGTTGCTATTCACATATGATATATTCATATCATCATCTCCATCGCGAGTAATAAAATTAATCACCATTGTAGGGTAGGGGGCTGGTCAATCAGAAATCATCTTTATAAACTTCGATTGTTTTTGTAATGCTGTATCATTAAGTTCATTAAATCGTACAGCAGATAAATGTTCTATCAAATTTCGCTCATTTGCCGAGGATTCATCATAATAAACGTAAAATTAATGTATCCTTACATCGAGTAATAAACATTTTTTATACAAAAAAAGACAGGAACGTATTTACTGGGTTAAATATAATCATCCTGCTTTTCATCACAAAAACCGCAGATAATCCTTCCTTTCCCCGGCAGCTGGCGTTATGGTCAGATGGTTTTTGCAACAAATCTCACAATAAAAAGTTTCAACATACTGACTATTTAGGGAAAAATATGCGCAAGATCACACAGGCAATCAGTGCCGTTTGCTTATTGTTCGCTCTAAACAGTTCCGCTGTTGCCCTGGCCTCATCTCCTTCACCGCTTAACCCTGGGACTAACGTTGCCAGGCTTGCTGAACAGGCACCAATTCATTGGGTTTCGGTCGCACAAATTGAAAATAGCCTCGCAGGGCGTCCGCCAATGGCGGTGGGGTTTGATATCGATGACACGGTACTTTTTTCCAGTCCGGGGTTCTGGCGCGGCAAAAAAACCTTCTCGCCAGAAAGCGAAGATTATCTGAAAAATCCTGTGTTCTGGGAAAAAATGAATAATGGCTGGGATGAATTCAGCATTCCAAAAGAGGTCGCTCGCCAGCTGATTGATATGCATGTACGCCGCGGTGACGCGATCTTCTTTGTGACTGGTCGTAGCCCGACGAAAACAGAAACGGTTTCAAAAACGCTGGCGGATAATTTTCATATTCCTGCCACCAACATGAATCCGGTAATCTTTGCGGGCGATAAACCAGGGCAAAATACAAAATCGCAATGGCTGCAGGATAAAAATATCCGAATTTTTTATGGCGATTCCGATAACGATATTACCGCCGCACGCGATGTCGGCGCTCGTGGTATCCGCATTCTGCGCGCCTCCAACTCTACCTACAAACCCTTGCCACAAGCGGGTGCGTTTGGTGAAGAGGTGATCGTCAATTCAGAATACTGACAGAGCGGGAGAGAGTGATGCTCTCCCGAATGCTGTTTTTTTAATCACACCTTTATCCTTTCGCTGTCTTGCTGCAAACTGATTAAGAGAGTTTTATCAAGGAGCAGCACATGTGGTATCAAAAGACGCTCACGCTTAGCGCCAAATCTCGTGGGTTTCATCTGGTAACGGATGAAATTCTGAATCAGCTGGCTGATATGCCGCGCGTTAACATCGGCTTACTGCATCTGTTGCTGCAACATACCTCCGCCTCTCTGACACTTAATGAGAACTGCGATCCCACCGTACGCCACGACATGGAGTGTTTTTTCCTCCGCACCGTTCCCGACAACGGAAATTATGAGCATGACTATGAGGGAGCAGACGATATGCCTTCTCATATCAAATCCTCAATGCTGGGAACATCGCTTGTATTGCCGGTACATAAAGGGCGTATTCAGACCGGCACTTGGCAAGGCATCTGGCTGGGGGAACATCGCATCCACGGCGGATCGCGTCGCATCATCGCGACACTACAAGGGGAGTAAAAAATGACCATTTCGGAGTTGCTACAATATTGCATGGCAAAACCAAGCGCAGAACAGAGCGTGCATAACGACTGGAAAGCGACGCAGATCAAAGTGGAAGATGTACTGTTTGCGATGGTGAAAGAAGTAGAAAATCGCCCAGCTGTTTCGCTGAAAACCAGCCCGGAGCTGGCGGAGCTGCTACGTCAGCAGCACAGCGATGTGCGTCCTAGCCGCCATCTGAATAAAGCGCACTGGAGCACCGTGTATCTCGACGGTTCGCTGCCGGATTCGCAAATCTATTATCTGGTGGATGCGTCTTATCAGCAGGCAGTGAATTTACTACCGGAAGAAAAGCGTAAATTGCTGGTACAACTCTGAAAGGAAAAGGCCGCTCAGAAAGCGGCCTTAACGATTACAGCATCGGCTTGAGGAAGCGTGCCGTATGCGAAGCTTCGCACTCCGCGACGGTTTCTGGCGTACCGGAGACGAGGATTTCGCCGCCGCCACTGCCGCCTTCTGGTCCCAGGTCGACAATCCAGTCAGCGGTTTTGATCACGTCGAGATTGTGCTCAATCACCACAATGGTATTGCCCTGATCGCGCAGTTTATGCAGCACGTCGAGGAGTTGCTGAATATCGGCGAAGTGCAGACCGGTGGTCGGCTCGTCGAGAATATACAGCGTCTGCCCGGTGCCGCGTTTTGACAGCTCACGCGCCAGCTTCACGCGCTGGGCTTCACCACCAGAAAGTGTGGTTGCGGACTGCCCCAGGCGAATGTACGTCAGACCAACGTCCATCAACGTTTGCAGCTTACGCGCCAGAGCTGGCACCGCATCAAAGAACTCACGCGCCTCTTCGATGGTCATATCCAGCACTTCGTGGATGGTTTTGCCTTTGTACTTAATTTCCAGCGTTTCACGGTTATAGCGTTTACCTTTGCACTGATCGCACGGCACGTAGATATCCGGCAGGAAGTGCATCTCCACTTTGATCACACCGTCGCCCTGACAGGCTTCGCAGCGCCCGCCACGGACGTTAAAGCTGAAACGTCCTGGCGTATAACCACGCGCACGGGATTCCGGTACGCCCGCAAACAGTTCGCGCACAGGCGTAAACACGCCGGTATAGGTCGCCGGGTTAGAACGTGGAGTACGACCAATTGGGCTTTGGTCGATATCGATCACTTTATCGAAATGCTCCAGTCCCTGAATATCGCGATACGGTGCCGGTTCGGCGATGGTCGCACCATTCAACTGGCGTTGGGCAATCGGGAACAGTGTGTCGTTAATCAGCGTCGATTTACCGGAACCTGAAACCCCTGTGATGCAGGTAAACAGACCGACTGGCAGCGTGAGCGTCACGTCCTTCAGGTTGTTGCCGCGTGCGCCTGTCAGCTTCAGCACTTTTTCTGGATTCGCCGGAACGCGTTTCTTCGGCACTTCAATCTTGCGTTTACCGCTCATGTACTGCCCGGTCAACGATTCAGGCACCGCCATAATCGCTTCCAGCGGACCTTCTGCGACCACTTCACCGCCGTGAACACCCGCACCAGGACCGATATCGATCACATGGTCAGCGGCGCGAATTGCGTCTTCGTCATGCTCCACCACAATCACGGTATTACCGAGATCGCGCAGATGGATAAGCGTACCCAACAGGCGCTCGTTATCGCGCTGGTGCAGGCCGATAGACGGCTCGTCCAGCACGTACATAACGCCAACCAGGCCCGCACCAATCTGGCTCGCCAGACGGATACGCTGGGCTTCACCGCCGGAAAGTGTTTCTGCCGAGCGGGAAAGTGTCAGGTAATTCAGGCCGACGTTTACGAGGAATTTCAGGCGATCGCCGATCTCTTTAAGAATTTTTTCCGCAATCTTCGCCCGCTGACCAGCGAGTTTGAGATTGTTGAAGAATTCCATCGCATGACCGATGCTCATGTCGGAGATAGCAGGCAGCGGCGTATTCTCGACATAAACGTGGCGCGCTTCCCGACGCAGACGCGTCCCTTCGCAGCTGGCGCATGGGCGATTGCTGATAAACTTGGCTAATTCTTCACGTACCGCACTGGATTCTGTCTCTTTATAACGGCGCTCCATATTGTGCAGCACGCCTTCGAACGGATGACGACGGATGGAGGTATCGCCACGATCGTTCATGTATTTGAATTCAATGTTTTCTTTGCCAGAACCGTACAACACCACTTTATGCACGTTCGCGCTCAGGCTGCCCCACGGCGCTTCGACGTCGAACTTATAGTGATCTGCCAGCGATTTCAGCATCTGGAAGTAATAGAAGTTGCGGCGATCCCAGCCACGGATCGCACCGCCAGCCAGTGACAGCTCGGGGTTTTGGATCACGCGGTCAGGATCGAAATATTGCTGTACGCCAAGGCCGTCACAGGTCGGGCAGGCACCTGCCGGGTTGTTAAACGAAAACAGTCGCGGCTCCAGTTCACGCATACTGTAGCCGCAAATTGGGCAGGCGAAGTTGGCGGAGAACAGCAGCTCTTCCGCTTTCGGGTCGTCCATATCCGCCACTACCGCTGTACCACCGGAAAGTTCCAGCGCGGTTTCAAACGACTCCGCAAGACGTTGGGTAAGATCGTCACGCACCTTGAAGCGATCAACCACCACTTCAATGGTATGTTTCTTTTGCAGTTCCAGTTTCGGCGGATCGGAAAGATCGCAGACTTCGCCATCAATACGAGCACGGATGTAACCCTGGCTTGCCAGGTTCTCCAGCGTTTTGGTGTGTTCGCCTTTGCGCTCTTTAATGATTGGCGCGAGCAGCATCAGACGCTTGCCTTCCGGCTGCGACAGCACGTTATCCACCATCTGGCTGACGGTTTGCGCCGCCAGCGGGACGTCGTGGTCCGGACAGCGCGGTTCGCCGACGCGGGCGAACAACAAACGCAAATAGTCGTGGATTTCGGTGATTGTCCCCACCGTAGAACGCGGGTTATGAGACGTCGATTTCTGCTCAATTGAGATGGCAGGAGAAAGCCCCTCAATATGATCGACGTCCGGCTTTTCCATCAGTGACAGAAACTGCCGCGCGTAGGCGGAAAGGGATTCAACGTAACGGCGCTGCCCTTCGGCATATAAGGTGTCGAAAGCGAGCGAGGATTTGCCAGAACCCGAAAGCCCGGTCACGACAATGAGCTTGTCGCGGGGGATAACGAGGTTGATGTTTTTGAGATTATGGGTGCGGGCGCCCCGAACTTCGATCTTATCCATTCACCTTTCCCGGATTAAACGCTTTTTTGCCCGGTGGCATGGTGCTACCGGCGATCACAAACGGTTAATTATGACACAAATTGACCTGAATGAATATACAGTATTGGAATGCATTATCCGGAGTGTTGTGTAACAATGTCTGGCCAGGTTTGTTTCCCGGAACCGAGGTCACAACATAGTAAAAGCGCTATTGGTAATGGTACAATCGCGCGTTTACACTTATTCAGAACGATTTTTTTCAGGAGACACGAACATGGCCAGCAGAGGCGTAAACAAGGTTATTCTCGTTGGTAATCTGGGTCAGGACCCGGAAGTACGCTACATGCCAAATGGTGGCGCAGTTGCCAACATTACGCTGGCTACTTCCGAATCCTGGCGTGATAAAGCGACCGGCGAGATGAAAGAACAGACTGAATGGCACCGCGTTGTGCTGTTCGGCAAACTGGCAGAAGTGGCGAGCGAATATCTGCGTAAAGGTTCTCAGGTTTATATCGAAGGTCAGCTGCGTACCCGTAAATGGACCGATCAATCCGGTCAGGATCGCTACACCACAGAAGTCGTGGTGAACGTTGGCGGCACCATGCAGATGCTGGGTGGTCGTCAGGGTGGTGGCGCTCCGGCAGGTGGCAATATCGGTGGTGGTCAGCCGCAGGGCGGTTGGGGTCAGCCTCAGCAGCCGCAGGGTGGCAATCAGTTCAGCGGCGGCGCGCAGTCTCGCCCGCAGCAGTCCGCTCCGGCAGCGCCGTCTAACGAGCCGCCGATGGACTTTGATGATGACATTCCGTTCTGATTTGTCATTAAAACAATAGGTTATATTGTTTTAAGGTGGATGATTAAAGCATCTGCCAGCCATAAAAAAGAAGCCTCCGTTATGGAGGCTTCGGTAATGACTCCAACTTACTGATAGTGTTTTATGTTCAGATAATGCCCGATGACCTTGTCATGCAGCTCCACCG
>NZ_JBDYCV010000028.1:0-40703 GCF_040495915.1 Shigella sp. FJ200513
TTTTTCTGCTCATTATTAGCTCCTTCTGATGCCATTCTATTTCAGGAAGGAGTGTCCGTTAAACTCAGGCTACCTCACGGAGCCCGCTTCGCCTGCCCCGAGATTCACTTCGATCTTATCACCAAACCAGACGCGCTGAGTCACAAAGGTGGCATCAGGTTTAATTGGCGTCACAGTTTCAAAGAAGCGGAAACCCCAGGTCAATAATTTCTCAGACTCATTAAAACGGATACGGTCAGTTTTCGCCCCCAGCACTACGGAGATTAAACGCATATCACCCTGGGTAGCCGAAGCAACCAGATTATATCCCGCACCTGCCGTGGTTCCTGTCTTCATGCCATCAACATTCAGATTGCTGCTCCACAGCAGACGGTTACGGTTAGGCTGACGAATTTTGTTGAAGGTGAACTCTTTCTCTTTATGAATGGCGTACTCTTCCGGCACATCGTGGATCAATGCTTTACCCAGCAATGCCATATCGCGCGCGGTACTGAACTGCCCCGGCGCATCCAGGCCGTGCACCGTCTGGAAGGTAGTGTTGGTCAGCCCCAGTTTTTTGGCATAACCATTCATCAGACCAATAAAGGACTCCTGGCTCCCGGCAACGTAATCTGCCAGCGCAATACAGGCGTCATTACCGGACTGGATAATCACACCTTTGTTCAAGTCTGCCACCGAAACCTGATCGCCCGGTTTGAGGAACATTACCGATGAACCACGCAGTGCCGGATTTCCCGTCGCCCAGGCATCTTTACCGACCGTCACCATATCGGTGAGTTTAATCTTATCGGCCTTAAGCGCCTGCCCAACCACATAGCTGGTCATGATTTTAGTCAGGCTCGCAGGATCCAGTTTCTCATCCGCATTGCCTTCTGCCAGCACTTTACCGCTGGCGTAATCCATTAAAATCCATGCACGCGCATCCACGCTCGGCGCTTCAACGGTTTGTTCGGCCGCGAATGCCGTTGGGGCAAAAAGGAATAAAAATGCAGAACCCGCTGCAAGACCACGAAGGAGAGAGGAGTATTGCGTCATAAATGCCACCCGAGTATCCATTCAAAAAAATACGTTATATCGCCGTATGATAAGTTCGGTGATTAATAACGCACACACAAACTTAAAGAAACCGTAAGTTGGTAAAGTTTTTAAAGTTTATGCAATATCCTGCCGCTTCGCTGCTTCTGGTGTCATTTTTTTGCCAGCTGTTGCTTAAAAGTTAACTTTACTTCACCATCGGAGTCCTGTTCAGTCTGTGGCTGCCTGTCGGAAAAGGGGTGAGTATGATTACGCTGTGGGGTCGGAATAATTCAACTAACGTAAAAAAAGTATTGCTGACGCTCGAAGAACTGGAACTACCTTATGAGCAAATTCTCGCGGGCCGTGAGTTTGGGATAAATCACGATGCTGATTTTCTGGCGATGAACCCTAACGGGCTGGTGCCGTTGTTGCGTGACGACGAAAGTGATCTCATTCTTTGGGAATCAAACGCCATTGTCCGCTATCTGGCGGCACAGTACGGGCAAAAACGCCTGTGGATCGACTCACCGGCACGTCGTGCGGAAGCGGAAAAATGGATGGACTGGGCAAACCAGACGCTCAGTAATGCTCATCGCGGGATCCTGATGGGATTAGTCAGAACACCACCGGAAGAGCGCGATCAGGCCGCCATTGATGCCAGTTGCAAAGAGTGCGACGCCCTGTTTGCCCTGCTCGATGCGGAACTGGCAAAAGTAAAATGGTTCTCTGGCGACGAGTTTGGTGTGGGCGATATCGCTATCGCACCGTTCATCTACAATTTGTTTAACGTTGGCCTGACCTGGACACCGCGTCCAAATCTGCAACGCTGGTATCAGCAACTCACTGAACGCCCCGCAGTGCGCAAAGTGGTGATGATTCCCGTTAGCTAATTGCGTGGGCTAACTTTAAGTAATTCCCCACTGGACTCGTCGGTGAGAACGTATAAATAACCGTCGGGTCCAGTGCGAACATCACGAATTCGCTGCCCTCTGTCCGTTAAAATACGGCCATCTTCTGTCACTTTGTCGCCGTTGACGCTCATCACAATGACATCTTTATCTTTCAGCTCCCAATAAATAATTTTTGCTGCCACTGGGGGAATTTATCGCTGTTATAGAAGGCCATGCCGCTCACAGCGGGCGAATCTTTCCAGTAAAAAACAGGTTGCTCGGTCCCGGCGACGATCTCCCCTTTCGCTTCCGGTATCTTAAAGCCTGAATAGTTGATTCCCCAGGTTGCCAGCGGCCAGCCGTAGTTTTTGCCTTTTTGCGGGATATTAATTTCATCACCACCGCGCGGGCCATGTTCATTCAGCCACAGTGCATTACTCCACGGATTCATCGCCATTCCTTGCGGATTACGAATGCCATAAGACCAGATCTCGGCGCGCGCACCGGATTCCTTTATAAAAGGATTATCATCCGGGATTTCGCCCTGGTCGGTCAGACGCACCAGTTTGCCCTGTAATTTATCCAGATCCTGCGCCGTCGGGCGCTGATTGTTTTCGCCCAGAGCAATAAAAAGATAACCTTTACCGTCGAATACCAGCCGCCCGCCAAAATGGTTGCCGGTAGACAGTTTTGGCATCTGGCGGAAGACGGTGCGGAAGTCGGTCACTTTTGAGAGATCATCACTTAAGCGGCCATAACCCACAGCAGTTCCGGCTTTGCCATCATCGCCAACTTCGGAATAACTTAACCAGATGCGGCGAGACTGAGCAAAATCAGGCGCTAAAACCACGTCCAGCAGGCCGCCCTGCCCGTGCGCCCAAACGTCCGGAACTCCGGAAAGCGGCGCAGATAATCCTTTTCCTGCTTGCCAGTGACGCAACTCGCCGCCGCGCAGAGTGATTAACATACCGTGATTATCGGGTAAAAAGGCCAGTGCCCAGGGATGGTCGAGTTTGTCTTGCAGTACTTCGACATTTACCGTTGCAGGAGCCGCCCAGAGAGCGGAAGAAAGACAAATAAGGGGCACAAGGAAAAAGGATTGTCGATGCATAACGCCTCCGGATTGACTCTGGCTTAAAGCGTAGTCAGTGGAGGAGATAACAAATTCATTTTTACAAAAACTTAAACATGAAGGGGGAGACGCTTTCTCCCCCTTAGTTTTCAGGCCTTCTCAAGCATGGCGTGCTTCTGCAGGCTCTGGATACTCAGCGTTAAGCTCATCAGACAATTTTCAAGCTTATCGGCGTTGACGGTAATAACAGTCGGGCAATCATGGTGCCCACTCATCAAACATACTGCGGCTGTCGCTAATGCTTCTTCAGCATGATGAAGAGCACTCCACTCTTCCTGATCCAGATGAAGATTCAACCGCAGCGATTTATCGTGCAGTTCGCGATTCAGTTTAAAAAAGTTATCTCGTAGATGATTGCTTTCGCTGACGGACATGTATCCTTTTGCCTTCCTCAGTTGCACGTATGCAGCGAGGTCAACGCGTGCGTCGATCAACCGGTTCAGCAGATCGATTCGCTGTCTGTCAACGAACATACTTCGATCCTCCTCTTTCCAGCCTTGTTGCAATTAAATAGTATGGCTATTTTTTGAGCAAAATGCTGTCCAGGATCAATTCTTCACGCCGAATTAACAAAATTTACATTTCCTTCGCCTCCGCCAGCGAATGAGATTGCGATACAAATTTTATCCAGAACTCTGTAGAATCCCTGCCCTGACCTTTCCTGTAACTGAATATTTTTTAAGCTATGAGCAAAGTAACTCCCCAGCCGAAAATCGGCTTTGTTTCCCTTGGCTGTCCGAAAAACCTTGTCGATTCAGAGCGTATTCTCACCGAACTCCGCACTGAAGGTTATGACGTGGTACCGAGCTATGACGATGCGAACATGGTGATCGTCAACACCTGCGGCTTTATTGACAGCGCGGTACAAGAATCACTGGAAGCCATTGGTGAAGCGTTGAATGAAAACGGCAAGGTAATTGTGACCGGTTGTCTGGGGGCAAAAGAAGATCAGATCCGCGAAGTCCACCCGAAAGTGCTGGAAATCACCGGGCCTCATAGCTATGAGCAGGTTCTGGAGCACGTTCATCACTACGTGCCAAAACCGAAACACAACCCATTCCTGAGCCTGGTGCCAGAACAAGGTGTGAAACTGACGCCGCGTCATTATGCCTATCTGAAAATTTCGGAAGGCTGTAATCACCGCTGCACCTTCTGCATTATTCCGTCTATGCGCGGCGACCTGATGAGCCGTCCGATTGGCGAAGTGTTAAGTGAAGCGAAACGTCTGGTAGATGCGGGCGTTAAAGAGATTCTGGTGATCTCGCAGGATACTTCCGCCTATGGCGTTGATGTTAAACATCGTACTGGCTTCCACAACGGCGAGCCGGTAAAAACCAGCATGGTCAGCCTGTGCGAACAGTTATCGAAACTGGGGATCTGGACACGTCTGCACTACGTTTACCCTTATCCGCATGTGGACGACGTCATCCCACTGATGGCAGAAGGCAAAATCCTGCCGTATCTGGACATTCCGTTGCAGCACGCCAGCCCGCGCATTCTCAAACTGATGAAGCGTCCGGGTTCTGTAGATCGCCAACTGGCGCGCATCAAACAGTGGCGCGAAATCTGCCCGGAACTGACCCTACGCTCAACCTTTATTGTCGGCTTCCCTGGCGAGACGGAAGAAGATTTCCAGATGCTACTCGACTTCCTGAAAGAAGCACGTCTGGATCGCGTTGGCTGCTTTAAATACAGCCCGGTTGAAGGTGCAGACGCCAATGCCCTGCCTGACCAGGTTCCGGAAGAAGTGAAAGAAGAACGCTGGAACCGTTTCATGCAGCTGCAGCAGCAGATTTCCGCCGAGCGCCTGCAAGAGAAAGTGGGCCGTGAAATTCTGGTGATTATCGACGAAGTGGACGAAGAAGGCGCGATTGGTCGCAGCATGGCAGATGCACCGGAAATCGACGGCGCGGTTTATCTCAATGGTGAAACCAACGTTAAGCCGGGTGATATCCTGCGTGTGAAAGTCGAGCACGCCGATGAGTACGATTTGTGGGGTAGCCGGGTTTAATTAATTCAGGCCGGGCAAAATCATTTGTCCGGCCTGCGAATAATGATTACTGCCAGCTAATCTGTGCCCTGCCGTTTTTCTTACTCTTATACAGCCGCTCATCCGCCAGCATTTTCAAGCGTTCGACGGTAGTACATTCATTTGAATGCGCTACACCGATACTGGTGCTTAAATTAATGCTTCCCACCTGGAAATGAACGATTTCTTTTAGTATCGATAGCAACTCTTCCAGCGTGCCGCCAGTATAAATCACCGCAAATTCGTCACCTCCGAAGCGGTAGACTTTACCTTTATCTACCGGGATCTGTGATTTAAGGATTTTCACCACTTTCATCAACACTTCATCGCCCAGCAAATGACCGAAGGTGTCGTTAATGTTTTTGAATTTATCGACGTCAAACAGACACAAATAACCGCCTTTTTCCGGCAGCGCTTTTAAATCTTCATCAAAGGATTTTCTGCCCATTGCTTTGGTCAGGTCGTCCAGGAACGCCGAGTTATACATACTGTAGAGTTTTTTGACATCGGCAGCCGAAAAGAAAAGCCCGCCATCCAGTACGCGTTCAAAATGGTTATTAATGATGGCTTCTTTCTCCACAATACCACGATTAATCACTCTGCGTACCAGATAGAGGCAACTGGCACCCAATATCACTGCCACCAATGCGGCAAAGAAAATAATCAATGTACAAACCCGCAAATAAACATCTTTTTTATACGCAAATACGTACAATCCGGTCGGCAAATAGGCGAAGTGCTCCATCGCTTCCGAAACGGTGAAGATGGCGTTTTTAGCATTATATTCATCACCGGTCACCGGTTTACCGTTCTTAAATAGAGAGAACATCAGGTTCTCGCTGTCCATCACCAGCGATTTTGACAGTAAAGAAAAACGCTCCAGACCAAGCAAAAATATCAGACTACGATTGTGAGTTACCGGATAGAGGTAATAGACGAAGGTTTTACCGTCAAAAGAGATAAACCCTGTATTTTTGACATGTCGATACTTCACAACCTGCATAATATCTGCACAATAATTTTTCTCGAACTCCTTTACCTGAATACATTCGTCACTGGAAATCAGATAAGGACCGACATCGTACAAATAAGAGGGGGAAACCGAGTCGGCGTAAGCTGTGCGCAAACCAACCAACAGCTGTTCCTCCGTGGGATTTAGCGTGTTGATAAGATCAATTGCCACGCTACGCCGATATTCAGCAATATTTGCCACCGCAAAAGCAGTATCAATAACGGACTGTTTCAGGCTATACACCCGTTCCTTTACCATTTGAGTGTAGATCCCGCAGGCAACTGCTGAAATCATGATAAAAATCAGCAGACTGACTGTAAGTACGAACTTATTGATTCTGGACATACGTAAACTACTCTTTTACTAATTTTCCACTTTTATCCCAAGCGGAGAATGGCATGGGTTTCTGGTACAGATACCCCTGAGCCTGAACACATCCTAATTTAATTAATTCGCGCGCAACGTCTTCGCTCTCTACGCCTTCCGCAATCACCGGGATCCGGTTATAGCGTGCCAGATCGAAAATAATGCGCACAATTTTTCCCGCAGTACCGAAAATATCGCCGGTAAATTGCGAGTCCACCTTTATGCTGTCTGGATTAATTTCATAAAAACGTTTCAGGTTTGACAAACCGGTGCCAAAGTCATCAATCGATATCCGTACCCCTTGTTTACGCAGTTGTTCAATATTGAGATAAAAATGTTCATTAATTCGCTCGATCACGGTTTCAGTGATCTCAACACAGAGGCTGTTCGCCTTCAGGCCATTTTCTTTCATGATGGTGGTAAAACGCTCATGAAAGTGCGGTTCGTTTAACTGCCAGGGCGAAACATTAATATGCAGTAAGAAATCATCCTTCAGCGACGCACGTTGACTAAAATGTCTGAATTAACCCATTGCCGTTTTAATAATCTGATAACCCAGCTCATTGATAAACCCGATATCTTCAGCAATGGTAATGAACTTCAGCGGTGAAATGATCCCCCGCTCCGCAGAAACCCAACGGCACAACGCCTCCGCGCTCAGAATGGCGCGGGTGTTAATATCAACGATCGGTTGATAGACGAGGAATAGTTCGCCAATTTCCATTGCATGGCGAATATTACGCGCAATCCAGATATTCTCTTCTATTTCGTTGAGTTTCGCGTCATCACAGAAAATAAACTCGGAGAACATATGGTCACGGATACTGGAAATCGCCAGTTTCAGTTTTTCTGCGTAACTCCAGGCGTTTTCCCCCTGCAAAGGTTCACAAATGGCAGACTTATGGATGCGCAGATTGCGGTAGCCAAAGCTGCTGTCAAAATCGTTTACCATCGCTATTTTACGGGTAAATGTCTGTACATTTTCCCGACACAGAAGTAAATAGAGATCGGCATTGAATGTCACGATATCGCAGCATTGCGCATATTTCTCGGCAATTCGCTGACACAATTTCCTGACGATTTTATTGCGTTCATCAACACCAAACACCGCCTCCACGGCTTCCAGACCACACAGTTTGATGATCCCCACAGCCAGATACTGATTATTGTTGGACTCAATAATCGCCATATTTTTAATAAAACCGCTTTCCTGATCGTAAGAGATCAGTGAGAGCAATTTATTTGACCGTTCAATTTCGGCATCTTTCATTTCCGCGATCGAATTTTTGATGCTGATAATCTCTTTCGCATCGCCTTCGCGAATTTTCAGAGCCTCGATCTGATCCGTTGAGTCGGGCAAAAACGCCAGCGTATTAACCAGCTCGGTCATTTCAGAAAATTGCCGACGGAACACACGAGTGGTCATGAAATATACCACCAGCAACACGATAATAATGAACGCAAACGGTAGATAAAAAAGTTTATCTGATGCGTTCAATAAATTACCGCCAGGATAATAAAAATAGATTTCGAACAATGCATTATTTGGCACTGCTGATGTCTTTGCAATATACTCCGTATCGACAGAATCAATAATATTATAATTACCTTCGCTATTATAAATAATCAGTTTTTCACGAGCGAGTTGATTCTTGGCAATGATCTCATGACCTTGTTTCAAAAATAGAACTTCATCATTAGCGCTGATTTGATCAAGATACTCGTTCAGATACCGCCAGTTTAAATCGACATGAATTTTATCTACCGCTAACAAATCGTGATCTTTGCCGTTGATACGTAGCGTAAAAGAGATACATTTTTTACCCGGACGATCAAAGCAATTGTATGCCGGATTCCAGCTGTTGTTAGAGTCATCTGAAGCCACCGACCACGGTCGTTTCGATGGGTTAAAATCGGCAAAAATAACCCGCCCTGACTCGTCGACAAGCGGTCCATTTACTTGTTCCTGATGATAAACAACGATTTTATCATTCGCCCTCCGCGAAAAGAGATAATATTTATTATCATCAAGTACCAGTCCCACCGAGTCTAAAAATGGCATCATTTCCATTTTCAGAATCACGGCGCGTTGAATCTCCTCTGTATTTTTTAATAAATACAGTGAGTCCTTTAATGTCAGGGCCGAACGTTCAATATCTTTAAAGAAATAGCCAACGTTTTTCTGAATAAGTTCAAAGCGGCTATCGGCACGTTTTACCGCGCGTTCCGATACCAGTTGATAGTTAATCATGAAAAAAAGACCAATAAATGACAGTGCTGCCAATAAAAATAAAATTATCAGCCTTATCTTTTCGTATAAACTCAGCATGTTAATACATTTAACAAAATAACTATCTGAACGCTGTGCCGCTGCAAAAATAGTCCCTTGCTGCGGCTTTTTAACCAAATTACCCGATTCTACAAAATCAGCAGAAAGTTACAACACTTGCTTAGGGCAATAATTTCCTGTGAGGTGATTACCCTTTCAAGCAATATTCAAACGTAACTATCCTTTAATTTTCGGATCCAGCGCATCGCGTAAACCATCGCCCAACAAATTGAACGCCAGTACGGTCAGAAAAATAGCCAGGGCCGGAAAAACAGCGACATGCGGCGCGATAACCATATCCGCTCGTGCCTCATTGAGCATTGCTCCCCACTCTGGTGTCGGCGGCTGCGCACCGAGGCCGAGAAATGACAGGCTGGCGGCAGAGATAATCGAGGTGCCAATGCGCATGGTGAAAAACACCACGATAGAAGAGACGGTCCCAGGCAGGATATGACGCAATAAAATGGTCATATCGCTGGCACCAATACTGCGTGCTGACTCAATAAAGGTTTGCTGTTTCAACACCAGCGTGTTGCCGCGCACCAGGCGGGCAAACGCGGGGATGGAAAAAATGGCGACTGCGATAATCACGTTAGCAATGCCGCTTCCCAACACCGCAACAACAGCGATCGCCAGTAAAATACCCGGGAAGGCAAACAGCACATCGCAAATGCGCATGATCAGCCGATCCCACCAGCCTTCATAATATCCAGCCAACAAGCCCAGCAACGTCCCTATCGCCACACCGATAAACACGGCAAACACGCCCGCCGCCAGCGAGATTTGCGCACCAACCAGGACACGGCTGAAAATGTCGCGCCCCAGTGAATCGACGCCAAACCAGTGCTGCAAAGAAGGTCCGTTATTCAGATTGTCATAATCAAAATAATTTTCGGCGTCATAGGGAGCGATCCAGCGTGCAAAAATGGCCACCACAATCAATAAAATAACGAATAATGCGGCGGTCATCGCCATATGCTGACGGCGAAATCGTCGCCAGAATTCATGCCACGGTGTACGTACCTGGTCAGGTTTGACCAGTGGCATGGCGTTTAACACCGCCTGACGTCGCCAGTTAAATAGTCGCATCCTTACTTGTACCTGATAGCCGGGTTAATGGCGGCGTAAAGCACATCCACCACTAAGTTGATAAGAATAAATTCCAGCGAGAAAAGCAGAATTTCCGCCTGAATCACCGGGTAATCGCGCATTTCTACAGAGTCAACGAGTAAGCGTCCAAGTCCGGGCCAGTTGAAAACTTTCTCCACCACGATAGAACCACCGAGCAAAAAGCCAAACTGTAAGCCCATCATGGTCACTACCGGGATCATCGCGTTGCGTAGCCCGTGTTTGAGGACAACCCAGGTTTCGCTCACCCCTTTCGCCCTCGCGGTACGCATATAATCTTCGCTTAAAACGTCGACAAATGACGCACGGGTAAAGCGCGCCATCACGGCGGCCACTGCCGCGCCGAGCGTCAGGGAGGGTAAAATGTAGTGCTGCCAACTGTCTGCTCCCACAGTAGGCAGCCAGCCCAGTTCAACGGAGAATACCTGAATTAAAAACATCCCCAGCGCAAATGCCGGAAACGAGATCCCCGACACCGCAATGGTCATACTCAATCGATCCGGCCAACGATTACGCCAGACGGCGGCGATAATTCCCGCCGCCATACCAAATATCACCGCCCAGACCATACTGGTTATGGTCAGCCATAGCGTTGGCATAAAGCGGCTGGCAATCTCATCGGCAACCGGACGACGCGACACCATCGACAGGCCAAAATCCCCCTGCACAGCATTGCTGATATAGTGCCAGAACTGGTGATACAGCGGCTGATCCAACCCCAGCTGCTGACGCACCAGTTCTATAACCTGCGCATCAGCTTCGGGCCCGGCAATCAATCGCGCCGGATCGCCGGGCAGCATGTGGACAAATAAAAACACCAGCACCGAGACGATAAACAGCGTCGGAATCAACCCCAGTAATCGTTTGATAACGTAATAAAGCATTCCACTCCCTGCGTTGCTTATTGCAAATCCGCGTCTTCAAAGCTGAAGCCGGTATCTGGCATGATCCAAAAACCGGTCAGGTTTTTACTGTGTGCCGACACCAGTTTTTCTACCACCAGCGGGATCCACGGCGATTCTTGCCAGATGATATCCTGCGCCGCCTTATATAAGCGGGTCTTTTCCGCCGGATCATTCGTTTTCAGTGCCTGAGCCAGGAAGTCATCCACCTGTTTATTGCTGTAAAACGCGGTATTAAACAGCGTCGGTGGCCAGTTTTGCGAGGCAAACAGCGGCGATAGTGCCCAGTCGGCTTCGCCGGTTGAAGCCGACCAGCCAGTGTAGAACATCCGCACGCCACTCTCTTTTTGCCCTTTACCTTCAACTTCTGCCGCCCGCTGTCCGGCATCCATCGCGGTCACCTGGGCTTTAATCCCGACCTGCGCTAACTGCTGCTGGGTAAATTGCAGCACTTTCTGCGCGGTGCTGTGGTTATGTGACGACCACAGCGTGGTACTGAAACCGTTGGGATATCCCGCCTCTTTCAGTAATTCGCGCGCTTTCACTGGATCGTAAGGCCACGGTTTATAACTTTGCGCGTAGGCGATACTTGGCGGTACCACACCAGTAGCTGGAGTTGCATAGCCCGCAAAGGCAACTTTCACCAGCGCCGGACGGTTAATGGCGTAATTCAGCGCCTCACGGACCTTCGGGTTATCGAACGGCTTTTGCGTCACGTTCATACTGATATAACGCTGCATAATTGACGGACTGGCCATCAACTCGATATTTTTGTTTTTCTCCAGCAGTGTGGCCTGCTCGTAGGGAATGGGGAAAGCAAACTGCGCTTCACCGGTTTGCAGCATTGCCGCGCGGGTGTTGTTATCCGCCACCGGACGCCAGGTTATGCTGTCCAGTTTGGGCAATCCTGGCTGCCAGTAACCCGCGAATTTTTTCACCTTCACAAAATCGGTCTGATTCCAGGTATCCAGTTCATACGGTCCGGTTCCCACCGGATGAAAACCAATCTCCTTGCCATATTTTTCCAGCGCTGTCGGTGAAATCATCGCGGTCGCCGGATGGGCAAGAATATTAATAAACGCTGAGAACGGCTGTTTGAGGGTAATCTTTACCGTTGTCGGATCGATCGCCTCCGTTTTGGCAATATTCTTATACAGGTTATAGCGTTTAAGATGATTCGCCGGATCGCTGGCCCGGTCCAGATTCGCTTTTACCGCCACTGCGTTGAAATCGGTGCCATCCTGGAATTTAATTCCTTCCCGCAATTTCACGGTGTAAGTAATGCCGTCATCGGAAACGGTATAACTCTCCGCCAGCACGTTTTTCAGTTTCATCTCTTTATCCAGACCGAACAGCCCCTGGTAAAACGATTTCGCTACGGCCTGAGATAACGTGTCATTCGCGTCATACGGATCGAGCGTGGTGAAATTCGATCCTACCGCCACCACCACATCTTTGGCAGCGAATGCACAAGATGCCATCAACGCTGTCGCAATGCCCAGCGCCACTAACCCACTACGGTGTACAGCTCTTGCCATTTTATTCTCCGCCTGAATGTTATCTACGCATGAATGCGTATTCTGATTGTGGTTGTGCGACGTAATGCCCCGGCCCGACGCATTGCAACGAGACGGCTGCCACCTCTTCGCCACGCAGATGAATATTGCTGGGAAGATCGTCCGACAGCAGTACACGCTGCGGTCGTTGTCGGGACGGTTCAGCGACCGGAACTGCCGCCAGTAATTTACGCGTATAAGGATGCTGCGGGTTTTCGAAGACCGCGCACCGTGAACCAATTTCAACAATTTGCCCGAGATACATCACCGCCACACGATGACTAATCCGCTCTACCACAGCCATATCGTGGGAGATAAACAGATACGCAATGCCGAAATCACGCTGGAGATCGAGCAACAAGTTGATAATCTGCCCGCGAATAGAAACATCCAGCGCCGAAACGGCTTCGTCGGCAATGATCACTTTTGGATTCAATGCCAACGCGCGAGCAATGCAGATGCGCTGGCGCTGACCGCCGGAAAACTCATGCGGGTAACGCCAGGCATGTTCAGGTAACAGGCCCACGCGCTCCAGCAACCACGCAACGCGTGCAGCCGCGTCTTTACCTGGCAATAAACCGTGTACACGCAGCGGTTCGATAATCGAATCACCGATGGTCTGACGTGGGTCCAGCGAAGCGTAAGGGTCCTGAAAAATAAACTGAATATCCCGGCGCAATGCCTGAAGTTTGCCAGGTGACAAGGTATCGATTCGCTGACCGTTAAAGATAATTTCGCCGCCCTGCGATTCGACCAGGCGCAGCAACGCCCGCCCGGTAGTGGATTTACCGCTGCCAGACTCGCCCACCAGCGATAGCGTTTCGCCAGGCCAGAGATCAAAACTGACTTTCTCAACGGCATGCACTTCCCGCGTTACGCGATTCAACAAACCGCTGCGCAAAGGGAAACGGGTGACAAGATTACGCACCCGTAAAACAGGTTCGCCATCCACCACCGTTTTCTGCTCGATGGGGGGTTCCTGTTTCGCTGGATGTTCAAGCGATATCAATGGGAAACGTCGGGGATAATCTAACCCTTTCATCGCACCAAGTTGCGGAACAGCAGCTAACAGCGCACGGGTGTAAGGATGTTGCGGTGCATGAAAAATCTGTTCGACGGTACCCGTTTCCACCGCCTCGCCCTGATACATCACCAGTACCCGATCGGCAATCTCTGCCACCACGCCCATATCGTGAGTGATAAAGATAACGCCCATCGACATCTCTTTTTGCAATACTTTGATTAATTGCAGGATCTGCGCCTGAATAGTGACATCCAGCGCGGTGGTTGGCTCATCGGCAATCAGCACCGCCGGGCGGCATGACAGCGCCATCGCAATCATCACTCGCTGGCGCATCCCGCCAGAGAGTTGATGCGAATAACGTGAAAGAATGGTTTGTGCCTCCGGAATGCGTACCTGATCCAGCATCCGCTTCGCCTCGACCATCGCTTCTTCACGACTGGCGTTCTGATGCAGACGAATTGATTCGGCAATCTGTTCACCCACAGTAAATACTGGGTTCAGCGATGTCATCGGCTCCTGAAATATCATCGCCATATCCGCACCGCGCACATGGCGCATTTGTGCAGCGCTCTGCTCGCTAAGTTCAATCACATCACGACTGCGCCGCCGCAACAGCATTTTATCGCACTGTACTAAACCGCCCGCCTGTTCCAACAGACGCATCAATGCCAGCGCAGTCACTGACTTACCGGAGCCGGATTCGCCTACAATTGCCAGCGTCTCACCGCGTTGCAGACTAAAAGAGAGATTGCGGACCGCAGCTATTTTCTGCTGGTCCTGCATAAAGGCAATATTAAGATTTTCAACCGCCAGCACATTACCGGCATCAAGTTCATCACTGTGTGGCAACGGTGTCCCCTTTTTCACGGTAGATACCGGTGGTTGGCGTATCGCCTGCGTAGCCCCAGGCGCGATACATTCCTTCGGTGTTAAACGGTAGCGCGACATTCCCTTCATGGTCGATAGCGATTAAGCCACCGCTACCGCCAAGCGCAGGGAGTTTTTCCATTACTACCCGCTCGCAGGCTTCCGCGAGACTTAATCCGCCGTAATCCATTAACGCGGCGATGTCATATGCCGCCAGCGCGCGGATGAAGACTTCGCCTGTGCCGGTACAAGAAACCGCCACACTGGCGTTATTGGCGTAGCATCCGGCACCCACTAAGGGACTATCGCCAACTCGTCCGGGTAATTTATTGGTCATTCCGCCTGTGGACGTGGCTGCCGCCAGATTGCCGTCTAAATCCAACGCCACGGCCCCCACGGTGCCCATTTTCTGTTTTTCATCCAGTGGCGCACCGCTATGGTCGAGGACTGTTGCCCCTTCCTCGCGCGCTGCCAGTAGTTGTTCATAACGCAAAGGCGTGGAGAAAATCTCCGGTGAGACGCGCTCCATGCCATGAGCAAACGCAAAATTTTCTGCCCCTTCGCCAATCATCATCACATGCGGGCTTTGCTCCATCACCAGCCGGGCGGCAAGAACCGGATTACGCAGATGACTAACGCCCGCCACCGCACCGGCTTTCAGGGTGTTACCATCCATCACACAGGCGTCCAGTTCATGGGTTTCATCACGCGTAAAGACAGCGCCAATTCCGGCGTTAAACAGTGGACACTCTTCCAGCAGACGCACCGCTTCCGTCACCACATCCAGCGCACTTTCGCCGGCTTCCAGCATTTTCTGCCCGGTTTCAACAATGGCAGACAACGCCTCGATGTAGCGTAATTCCTGTTGCAGACTCATCTGCGCGCGGCTAATTGCACCTGCGCCACCATGAATTGCAATGACTGCTTTGCCCATAGTATTCGTCCATTAAGGGTGGCTCGCCACTTTTGCTATAAATATCAGAATTTTTATGAATTACTCATTCAATTTTTGAATATAGAAAGATGGATATGGCATGTAAAGGCAGGAGCCAACGCTACGCCCGAGGTGGCATACAGTCTATGGCGTTTTTCTGACATAATAGGCAAATTCGATTTTGCCTCCGCAGGAGTGTTTTCATGGAATTTACCACCGGATTGATGTCGCTCGACACCGCGCTTAATGAGATGCTTTCTCGCGTTACCCCACTGACCACCCAGGAAACGCTGCCACTGGTTCAGTGTTTTGGTCGTATTCTGGCGAGCGATGTCGTTTCGCCACTGGATGTCCCGGGGTTTGATAACTCCGCTATGGACGGCTACGCGGTGCGTTTAGCCGATATTGCCTCCGGGCAACCGCTGCCCGTTGCCGGTAAATCCTTTGCCGGTCAGCCATACCATGGTGAATGGCCTGCGGGTACCTGCATTCGTATTATGACCGGTGCGCCGGTGCCGGAAGGCTGCGAAGCGGTGGTGATGCAGGAGCAGACTGAACAAACGGACAATGGCGTGCGTTTTACTGCTGAAGTGCGTAGCGGGCAAAATATTCGCCGTCGCGGTGAAGATATCTCTGCAGGTGCGGTTGTTTTCCCGGCGGGAACTCGCCTGACTACCGCAGAGCTGCCAGTAATTGCTTCACTGGGGATTGCCGAAGTTCCGGTGATTCGTAAAGTGCGTGTAGCGCTTTTTTCTACCGGTGATGAACTCCAGTTGCCCGGTCAGCCGCTGGGCGACGGCCAAATCTACGACACCAACCGTCTCGCCGTACACCTGATGTTAGAACAGCTGGGTTGCGAGGTAATCAACTTAGGGATTATCCGCGACGATCCACATGCCCTGCGCGCCGCATTTATTGAAGCCGACAGCCAGGCGGATGTAGTGATCAGTTCCGGCGGTGTTTCAGTGGGTGAAGCGGATTACACCAAAATGATTCTTGAAGAGCTGGGGGAGATCGCCTTCTGGAAGCTGGCGATTAAACCAGGTAAACCGTTCGCGTTCGGTAAACTCAGCAATAGCTGGTTCTGCGGCCTGCCGGGCAACCCGGTTTCAGCGACGCTGACCTTCTATCAACTGGTACAGCCTTTGCTGGCAAAACTAAGCGGCAACACCGCCAGCGGCCTGCCCGCGCGCCAGCGCGTACGCACAGCGTCCCGCCTGAAAAAAACGCCAGGACGTCTTGATTTCCAGCGCGGCGTGCTGCAACGCAACGCCGACGGTGAACTTGAAGTGACGACCACCGGACATCAGGGTTCACATATATTTAGCTCCTTTAGTCTCGGCAACTGCTTTATCGTGCTGGAACGCGATCGCGGCAATGTGGACGTGCGCGAATGGGTGGAAGTAGAACCGTTTAACGCGTTGTTCGGAGGCCTGTAATGGCGGAACTCAGCGATCAGGAGATGCTGCGCTACAACCGGCAAATCATTCTGCGCGGTTTTGATTTTGACGGTCAGGAGGCGCTAAAAGATTCTCGTGTGCTGGTAGTCGGCCTCGGTGGACTCGGCTGCGCAGCTTCGCAGTATCTGGCAAGCGCCGGTGTCGGCAACCTGACGCTGCTCGACTTCGACACGGTTTCGCTCTCGAATCTGCAACGCCAGACACTGCACAGTGATGCCACGGTCGGGCAACCGAAGGTGGAATCCGCCCGTGACGCCCTGACGCGGATCAACCCACATATCGCGATTACGCCAGTCAATGCACTGCTAGATGACGCAGAACTTGCAGCATTGATTGCTGAACACGATCTGGTGCTCGACTGTACGGATAACGTTGCGGTACGTAATCAACTGAACGCAGGCTGTTTTGCCGCGAAGGTGCCGCTGGTTTCCGGCGCGGCAATTCGTATGGAAGGGCAAATCACGGTCTTCACTTATCAGGACGGCGAACCGTGCTATCGCTGCCTTAGCCGTTTGTTTGGCGAGAACGCGTTAACCTGCGTAGAAGCAGGCGTGATGGCACCGTTGATAGGCGTAATTGGTTCGTTGCAGGCAATGGAAGCGATCAAACTGCTGGCAGGTTATGGCAAACCGGCCAGCGGGAAAATCGTCATGTACGATGCGATGACCTGTCAGTTTCGCGAAATGAAACTGATGCGCAATCCGGGGTGTGAGGTGTGCGGGCAGTAATTGCCACCTCCAAGCCTGATAAGACGCGACAAGCGTCGCATCAGGCATTTGCTCCAGACGCCAGATGCGGCGTGAACGCCTTATCTGGCCTACGGTTCGGGCACAGATTTCCAAGCGCGGCAGGCATCGGTGCACTCCGCCACGTCATCAGCAATTTATGAGGATGCAGAACGTCCGGTTAAATCGACGTTCTGCCAAACGCTCCCTGCCAGTCCTGCTCAAACTTCGTCACAGCGGCTTCCACCGCCGGATAGCTAATCATCTGTTGTGCCACATCCAGTGGCAGAGTAATTGATTCACATCCGGCCAGTAAGCAGTCCAGCGCCTGACGCGGGGTTTTGAAACTCGCTGCCAGCACTTTCGCCTGCGGCGCATGCATTTTCAATAACTGGTGTAAGTCGGTCACAGTCTGAATGCCGCTACCGCCCTGAGCATCAATACGATTAACGTAAGGCGCAACATATTCCGCACCTGCCAGCGCCGACAGCAGCCCTTGTGCCGCGCCATATACCGCGGTTCCCAGCGTCGGAATCCCTTCCGCTTTTAACATCTTAATCGCTGCCAGCCCCTCGGCTGTCACCGGAACTTTCACCACGATATCCGCAATAATAGAACGCAGCTTAAGCGCGTCATTCACCATCCCTTCAGCAGTGGTAGCCATTACCTGGGCAAACAGACGCCCCTGACCGCCCATCGCTTCATGAAGTTGCGGAAGCACAACATCCAGCGGTTTTTTACCCGCGGCGATAATGCTTGGGTTAGTGGTCACACCCGCCAGCGGAAAAATACGTGACAGCGCCTTCACCGCAACAACGTCTGAAGTATCCAGATACAGTTCCATAACCATCCTCAAAATGTACTTTTTGTCTGAATGTAGACTATCACGGGAAAACTCTCTGAACAGTTGACGCACATCAATCTAACTTTCATTCGAAAGTATTTTAATGTTTGAACGAAACAGAGAGGCAACTATGATTTTCAATATTCAGCGCTACTCGACCCATGATGGCCCCGGTATCCGCACGGTCGTATTTCTTAAAGGCTGTTCGCTGGGCTGCCGCTGGTGTCAGAACCCGGAAAGCCGCGCCCGTACGCAGGATCTGCTGTATGACGCACGACTGTGTCTGGAAGGCTGCGAGCTGTGCGCTAAGGCCGCGCCGGAAGTGATTGAGCGCGCGCTGAATGGTTTGCTTATTCATCGGGAAAAGTTAACCCCGGAGCATCTGACGGCGTTAACCGACTGCTGTCCGACACAGGCGTTAACCGTGTGTGGTGAAGTGAAAAGCGTTGAGGAGATCATGGCGACCGTTCTGCGCGATAAACCGTTTTACGATCGCAGCGGCGGCGGCTTAACGCTTTCGGGTGGTGAACCCTTCATGCAGCCGGAAATGGCGACGGCGCTGCTGCAAGCCTGCCACGAGGCAGGCATTCATACTGCGGTAGAAACCTGTCTGCATGTGCCGTGGAAATATATCGCCCCTTCTCTGCCCTATATCGATCTGTTTCTTGCCGATTTAAAACACGTTGCCGACGCGCCGTTTAAACAGTGGACCGACGGTAACGCCGCCAGGGTGCTGGATAACCTGAAAAAACTCGCCGCAGCGGGCAAAAAAATCATTATCCGCGTGCCGCTGATTCAGGGCTTTAATGCCGACGAAACCTCTGTAAAAGCCATTACCGATTTTGCCGCCGACGAGCTGCACGTTGGCGAAATTCATTTTCTGCCCTACCACACGCTGGGCATCAACAAATATCACTTACTTAATCTGCCCTATGACGCCCCGGAAAAACCGCTTGATGCGCCAGAGCTGCTCGATTTTGCCCAGCAGTATGCCTGCCAGAAAGGGTTAACCGCGACCTTACGAGGATAACAACCATGACCACACTGAAACTGGACACGCTCAGCGACCGCATTAAAGCGCACAAAAATGCGCTGGTGCATATTGTGAAGCCGCCAGTCTGTACCGAGCGCGCGCAGCACTATACCGAGATGTATCAACAACATCTCGATAAGCCGATCCCGGTACGTCGCGCGCTGGCACTGGCGCATCACCTGGCGAATCGCACCATCTGGATCAAACACGATGAGTTGATCATTGGCAACCAGGCAAGCGAAGTTCGCGCCGCGCCGATCTTCCCGGAATATACTGTCTCGTGGATCGAAAAAGAGATTGATGATCTGGCAGATCGTCCCGGTGCTGGCTTTGCGGTGAGCGAAGAGAACAAACGTGTTCTGCATGAAGTGTGCCCGTGGTGGCGCGGTCAGACGGTACAGGATCGCTGCTATGGCATGTTTACCGATGAGCAAAAAGGTCTGCTGGCGACCGGCATCATTAAAGCGGAAGGCAATATGACCTCCGGCGATGCGCACCTGGCGGTCAATTTCCCGCTGCTGCTGGAAAAAGGGCTTGATGGTCTGCGTGAGAAAGTAGCGGAACGTCGCTCGCGCATCAATCTGACGGTGCTGGAAGATTTGCACGGCGAACAGTTCCTGAAAGCGATTGATATCATGCTGGTGGCAGTCAGTGAACACATTGAACGTTTCGCTGCCCTGGCGCGTGCAATGGCCGCGACCGAAACCCGCGAAAGCCGTCGCGATGAACTGCTGGCGATGGCAGAAAACTGCGATCTTATCGCCCACCAGCCGCCGCAGACTTTCTGGCAGGCGCTGCAACTGTGTTACTTCATCCAGTTGATTTTGCAGATTGAATCTAACGGTCACTCGGTGTCGTTTGGTCGTATGGATCAGTATCTCTACCCGTACTATCGCCGCGACGTTGAACTGAACCAGACGCTGGATCGCGAACACGCCATCGAATTGCTGCATAGCTGCTGGTTGAAATTGCTGGAAGTGAACAAAATCCGCTCCGGCTCCCACTCAAAAGCCTCTGCGGGAAGTCCGCTGTATCAGAACGTCACCATTGGCGGACAAAATCTGGTTGATGGTCAACCAATGGACGCGGTGAATCCACTCTCTTACGCGATCCTCGAATCCTGCGGTCGCCTGCGTTCCACTCAGCCTAACCTCAGCGTGCGTTACCATGCAGGAATGAGTAACGATTTCCTCGACGCCTGCGTACATGTGATCCGCTGCGGCTTCGGGATGCCGGCATTCAACAACGACGAAATCGTGATCCCGGAATTTATTAAACTCGGTATTGAACCGCAGGACGCTTATGACTACGCAGCGATTGGTTGTATAGAAACCGCCGTCGGTGGCAAATGGGGCTATCGCTGTACCGGCATGAGCTTTATCAACTTCGCCCGCGTGATGCTGGCGGCGCTGGAAGGCGGGCGTGATGCCACCAGCGGCAAAGTGTTCCTGCCACAAGAAAAAGCGTTGTCGGCAGGTAACTTCAACAACTTCGATGAAGTGATGGACGCGTGGGATACGCAAATCCGTTACTACACGCGTAAATCAATCGAAATCGAATATGTCGTCGACACCATGCTGGAAGAGAACGTGCACGATATTCTCTGCTCGGCGCTGGTGGATGACTGTATTGAGCGAGCGAAAAGTATCAAGCAAGGCGGCGCGAAATATGACTGGGTTTCTGGCCTGCAGGTCGGTATTGCCAACCTCGGCAACAGCCTGGCGGCAGTGAAGAAACTGGTGTTTGAACAGGGCGCGATTGGTCAGCAACAGCTGGCTGCCGCACTGGCGGATGACTTCGATGGCCTGACTCATGAGCAACTGCGTCAGCGGCTGATTAACGGTGCGCCGAAGTACGGCAACGACGATGATACCGTCGATACGCTGCTGGCTCGCGCTTATCAGACCTATATCGACGAACTGAAACAGTACCATAACCCACGCTACGGTCGTGGTCCGGTTGGCGGCAACTATTACGCGGGTACGTCGTCTATCTCCGCTAACGTACCGTTTGGCGCGCAAACTATGGCAACGCCGGACGGGCGTAAAGCCCACACCCCGCTGGCAGAAGGCGCTAGTCCGGCCTCTGGTACTGACCATCTCGGCCCTACTGCGGTCATTGGCTCAGTGGGTAAACTGCCTACGGCAGCGATTCTCGGCGGCGTGTTGCTCAACCAGAAACTGAATCCGGCAACGCTGGAGAACGAATCTGACAAGCAGAAACTGATGATCCTGCTGCGTACCTTCTTTGAAGTGCATAAAGGCTGGCATATTCAGTACAACATCGTTTCCCGCGAAACGCTGCTGGAGGCGAAAAAACATCCGGATCAGTACCGCGATCTGGTAGTGCGTGTCGCGGGTTATTCCGCCTTCTTCACCGCGCTCTCTCCAGACGCTCAGGACGATATCATCGCCCGTACTGAACATATGCTGTAATCTCTTCGGCCCGGCTGCGGCGTCGCCGGGCTAAATCATTCACATCATCAATTTCATCCTTACTTTCATTCGAAATATAATTTGTGCTCTGCGTCACATTGTTATTACACTGTTACGGTTTCATTTTCGAGCCAGGAGCACACCTATGAGCGTAAAAGTTATCGTCACAGATATGGACGGTACTTTTCTTAACGACGCCAAAACGTACAACCAACCACGTTTTATGGCGCAATATCAGGAACTGAAAAAGCGCGGCATTAAGTTCGTTGTCGCCAGCGGTAATCAGTATTACCAGCTTATTTCGTTCTTTCCTGAGCTAAAGGATGAGATCTCTTTTGTCGCGGAAAACGGCGCACTGGTTTACGAACATGGCAAGCAACTGTTCCACGGCGAACTGACCCGACATGAATCGCGGATTGTTATTGGCGAGTTGCTAAAAGATAAGCAACTCAATTTTGTCGCCTGCGGTCTGCAAAGTGCATATGTCAGCGAAAATGCCCCCGAAGCATTTGTCGCACTGATGGCAAAACACTACCATCGCCTGAAACCTGTAAAAGATTATCAGGAGATTGACGACGTACTGTTCAAGTTTTCGCTCAACCTGCCGGATGAACAAATCCCGTTAGTGATCGACAAACTACACATAGCGCTGGATGGCATTATGAAACCCGTCACCAGTGGTTTTGGCTTTATCGACCTGATTATTCCCGGTCTACATAAAGCAAACGGTATTTCGCGGTTACTGAAACGCTGGGATCTGTCACCGCAAAATGTGGTAGCGATTGGCGACAGCGGTAACGATGCGGAGATGCTGAAAATGGCGCGTTATTCCTTTGCGATGGGCAATGCTGCGGAAAACATTAAACAAATCGCCCGTTACGCTACCGATGATAATAATCATGAAGGCGCGCTGAATGTGATTCAGGCTGTGCTGGATAACACATCCCCTTTTAACAGCTGACCTCTCTACCGGAGCCATGCGCTCCGGTTTTCCCTTCTTTTTACATCCTGTACATCACATCAAATCATTAAACTTGCATTAACTTATTTATAACTTGTATTGTCACATGCAAATTAGCATAGTTTCGAATGAAAGTTAATGCAAGGTGGTTATGGCTTCTACTTTTACCAGCGACACATTGCCTGCCGATCACAAAGCAGCTATCCGTCAGATGAAGCACGCGCTGCGGGCGCAGCTTGGCGATGTCCAGCAGATCTTTAATCAGCTAAGCGATGACATTGCCACGCGAGTGGCTGAAATCAACGCACTCAAAGCACAGGGCGATGCCGTCTGGCCGGTGCTGTCTTATGCCGATATCAAAGCAGGTCATGTTACTGCAGAGCAGCGCGAACAGATTAAACGTCGCGGTTGTGCGGTGATAAAAGGCCATTTCCCCCGCGAACAAGCGCTAGGCTGGGATCAGTCGATGCTGGACTATCTGAACCGCAACCGCTTTGACGAGGTCTACAAAGGCCCCGGCGATAATTTCTTCGGGACGCTCAGCGCTTCACGTCCCGAGATTTACCCCATCTACTGGTCGCAGGCGCAAATGCAGGCCCGCCAGAGTGAAGAAATGGCGAATGCGCAGTCGTTTCTCAATCGTCTGTGGACATTTGAAAGTGATGGAAAGCAATGGTTTAACCCGGATGTGAGCGTCATCTACCCTGACCGTATCCGCCGCCTTCCGCCCGGAACGACCTCCAAAGGTCTTGGAGCGCATACCGACTCCGGGGCGCTGGAACGCTGGCTGCTTCCAGCGTATCAGCACGTTTTCGCCAACGTCTTTAATGGCAATCTGGCGAAATACGATCCCTGGCATGCGGCACATCGTACGGAAGTTGAAGAGTACACGGTGGACAACACCACCAAATGTTCCGTGTTTCGGACATTCCAGGGCTGGACTGCGCTCTCGGATATGCTGCCTGGTCAGGGGTTGCTGCACGTCGTGCCCATTCCTGAAGCCATGGCGTACGTACTGTTACGTCCGCTGCTTGATGATGTGCCGGAGGATGAACTGTGCGGCGTAGCGCCCGGAAGAGTGTTGCCGGTATCAGAGCAATGGCATCCACTGTTAATTGAGGCGTTAACCAGCATTCCAAAACTCGAGGCCGGAGACTCCGTCTGGTGGCACTGCGACGTCATCCATTCCGTTGCCCCCGTTGAAAATCAACAGGGTTGGGGCAACGTGATGTACATTCCTGCGGCACCGATGTGCGAGAAAAATCTTGCCTACGCGCACAAGGTGAAGGCCGCACTGGAAAAAGGCGCATCGCCGGGCGACTTCCCGCGCGAGGACTATGAAACAAACTGGGAAGGACGCTTTACGCTTGCCGACCTCAACATTCACGGTAAGCGAGCGTTGGGCATGGATGTTTGAGAGTTAATGGAAGTGAATTGATGTGGGATTAAGAAAATCGATTCGACGTTACTCAGATTGCTGACAAGTGCGCTTTCTTAATGCCTGATGCGGCGTTAACGCCTTATCCGGCCTACAAAGTCCTGCAGATTCAATATATTACAGGTACTGCGTAGGCCTGATAAGCGTAGCGCATCAGGCTATTTTGCATTTGTCATCAGCCGTCGTCACCCCGACAGTATCGGGGTGACGGATAATCACTTACTCGATCCCTTTACTACGCAGGTAATCTTCGTAATTACCGCTAAAGTCGATCACGCGTTCCGGGGTGATTTCCAGAATGCGGGTCGCCAGGGAGCTTACGAACTCACGGTCGTGTGAAACAAAGATCAGCGTGCCCTGATACAGTTCCAGCGCCATGTTCAGTGACTCGATGGATTCCATATCCAGGTGGTTGGTCGGTTCGTCCATGATCAGAATGTTCGGCTTCTGCATCATTAACTTACCAAACAGCATCCGCCCTTTTTCCCCACCGGAAAGCACTTTAGCTGGCTTTTTGATGTCGTCCTGGCTGAACAGCAAACGACCGAGAATGCTGCGTACCGCCTGCTCGTCATCGCCTTCCTGCTTCCACTGACTCATCCATTCGAACACGGTCAGATCATTTTCAAACTCATATTCGTGGTCCTGGGCGTAGTAACCAATGCGCGCGTTTTCAGACCATTTTACGGTGCCGCTGTCCGGTTGCAGATCGCCCACCAGCGTTTTCAGCAGCGTTGATTTACCGACGCCGTTGGTACCCAGTACCGCAAGTTTTTCACCGACCTCCAGCAGCAGGTTGAGATTTTTAAACAGTGGACCGTTATCAAACCCTTTGGTCAGACCTTCCACTTCCAGCGCGTTACGGAACAGTTTCTTATCCTGTTCAAAACGGATAAACGGGTTCTGACGGCTGGAGGCTTTCACCTCTTCCAGTTTGATTTTATCAATCTGGCGCGCGCGCGAAGTTGCCTGGCGAGATTTCGAGGCGTTGGCGCTAAAGCGGCTAACGAAAGATTGCAACTCAGCAATCTGCGCTTTCTTCTTGGCGTTATCGGCCAGCAGACGTTCACGCGCTTGGGTCGCCGCCGTCATGTACTCATCGTAGTTACCCGGATAAACGCGCAGCTCGCCGTAATCCAGATCCGCCATGTGGGTACAGACCATGTTAAGGAAGTGACGGTCGTGCGAGATGATGATCATGGTGCTGTCACGCTCGTTCAGCACCTGTTCCAGCCAGCGAATGGTGTCGATGTCGAGGTTGTTGGTCGGTTCGTCGAGCAGGAGAATATCCGGCTCAGCAAACAGCGCCTGCGCCAGAAGCACACGCAGCTTCCAGCCAGGAGCAACTTCACTCATCGGGCCGTAGTGCTGTTCCACTGGAATTCCCACGCCAAGCAACAGTTCACCGGCGCGAGCTTCCGCAGAGTAACCGTCCATTTCGCCGTATTTCACTTCCAGATCGGCCACTTTATAGCCGTCTTCTTCACTCATTTCCGGCAAAGCATAGATGCGGTCGCGCTCCTGCTTCACTTCCCACAACTCTTTATGCCCCATGATCACCGTATCCAGCACAGTGAACTCTTCAAAGGCAAACTGATCCTGACGCAGCTTACCAATGCGCTCGTTGGGATCGAGGGAAACGTTACCCAGCGTCGGCTCAAGGTCGCCGCCGAGAATCTTCATAAAGGTGGATTTACCACTACCGTTCGCGCCAATCAGGCCGTAACGGTTGCCGCCGCCGAATTTGACGGAAATGTTTTCAAACAACGGCTTACTGCCGAACTGCATGGTGACGTTACTGGAAACTAACACAGGCGTATCCTGAAAAGAGATATGACAAACCGCGCATTATGCCATAAGTCTGAAAGAAGATCCTGCTCCTCGCTTAAGGTCTACACTCAAGCCAAAGGCAAAAAATGTGATTTCGTACACATCTGATTTCACTGTGAGCTGGAATGAACTTATAATGCGCTTCCAATACTCTAATATTCTCAACCCAATGGCCTGCCAGGCACAAAATCTCGCTTAACATGAATATGAAATTGAAAACATTATTCGCAGCGGCCTTCGCTGTTGTCGGCTTTTGCAGTACCGCCTCTGCGGTAACTTATCCTCTGCCAACCGACGGGAGTCGCCTGGTTGGTCAGAATCAGGTGATCACCATTCCTGAAGGTAACACTCAGCCGCTGGAGTATTTTGCCGCGGAGTACCAGATGGGGCTTTCCAATATGATGGAAGCGAACCCGGGTGTGGATACCTTCCTGCCGAAAGGCGGTACTGTACTGAACATTCCGCAGCAGCTGATCCTGCCGGATACCGTTCATGAAGGCATCGTCATTAACAGTGCAGAGATGCGTCTGTATTACTATCCGAAAGGGACCAACACCGTTATCGTGCTGCCGATCGGCATTGGTCAGTTAGGCAAAGATACGCCTATCAACTGGACCACCAAAGTTGAGCATAAGAAAGCAGGCCCGACCTGGACGCCGACCGCCAAAATGCACGCAGAGTACCGCGCTGCGGGCGAACCGCTACCGGCTGTCGTTCCGGCAGGTCCGGATAACCCGATGGGTCTGTATGCACTCTACATCGGTCGCCTGTATGCTATCCATGGCACCAACGCCAACTTCGGTATCGGCCTGCGTGTAAGTCATGGTTGTGTGCGTCTGCGTAACGAAGACATCAAATTCCTGTTCGAGAAAGTACCGGTCGGTACCCGCGTACAGTTTATTGATGAGCCGGTAAAAGCGACCACCGAGCCAGACGGCAGCCGTTATATTGAAGTCCATAACCCGCTGTCTACCACCGAAGCCCAGTTTGAAGGTCAGGAAATCGTGCCAATTACCCTGACGAAGAGCGTGCAGACAGTGACCGGTCAGCCAGATGTTGACCAGGTTGTTCTTGATGAAGCGATCAAAAATCGTTCCGGGATGCCGGTTCGCCTGAATTAATCGTCAAAACGTAAAACAAAGGCGGACTCATAATCCGCCTTTTTTATTTGCCAGACCTTACCAGGCCGGGATCATAACTAACAAAACGTATCCCACCAGCGCCGCCCACAACAGCATCGGTATTGAATAGAGATGGAAACGCCACCAGATGCGGCGATCGTTCGCCATACGTAGCGCAATCAAATTTGCCAGCGATCCTGGTAATAAACCAAAGCCCCCCACGTTTACCGCCCATGCCAGTAATAAAGACGGAGGTACATAATTGAGCAGCAAAATGGTACTCGGCACGTTACTGATCACCTGCGATAAACCGACTGCCGTTAACCATAACCCGGGTTCAGATAAATGACTCACGTTACCCAACACGCCTTGCAACGCTGGAAGCTGGGTCAGTAAATGGACGTCGATAAACATCGCCATAAACACCAGCAGCAACGTCCAGTCCACACTCAACACCACGCGACGCGCCAGCAGCACAAAGCCCGCCGCCACAATCACCAGTCCCCACAGCTCTTGTTTGAACTCCAGCGCCGTCAGAAAGACGATATACAGCCCCAGACAATTCCACACCAGCCGCGGTTTCCACTCCGGTGTTTGCACCCCCGTATGGTATTGCAGCGCCTTTCCAGGGAAACAACACCAGCACAACAGCAGGAGTGTCAGCATCATTGCGCCAGCCATCGGTGCCATTTGGGCAATAAATCCGGCAAACGAAAGACCAGAACGTCCCCAGATAAGAATATTTTGCGGGTTGCCAATTGGCGTCAGTAGCGAACCAGCGTTGACTGCCAGCGCCTCAAAAATAATCAGCCGATTAACCGGGATCTCACACAGTCTTTTTAGCGTGATAGTCAGCGGAACAACAATAAACAGCGCGACATCGTTGGTCAGAAAGGTAGAAAGCAGCGCCGCCGCCAGCACCATAAACATCGCCAGCCGACGCTCCGTAGCAAAGCGGCGCACCATTTTGCGCCCCAGCACATCAAAATAACCGCTTAACTCCACACCTTTGGTCAGCAGCATCAGGCCGCTTAAGGTGATGATGGTGTGCCAGTCGATAGCAGCAGGCCAGGATTTCGGTGCAAAGGGCACGAAAAAGCTTAATCCGATACCAACAAGAATTAATAACTGAAAAAAACGATCGCCTTGCAGCGTGCGTAAAAAAGGCAGGCTCATTTGGCACCGTGTTTCTGGGTAAACAAACGAAAAGCGTCGAGCGTCTCTTCACTAACATGGTGCTCCATGCCTTCCGCGTCGCGACGGGCGATTTCCGGACTGACGCCCAACACCAACAAGAAATTTTCGACTATCTGATGTCGCTCGCGGCTTTCCTGCGCCAGCTTCTCTCCTTCTGCCGTTAAAAACACGCCACGCCAGGGGATCATTTCAATCAGCCCCATGGTTGCCAGCCGCTTAAGCATTTTAGCCACCGTCGGTTGCGAAACTCCCAGACGAGCAGCCATGTCCACCTGACGAGCTTCCCCCACTTCCCTGATCAAGTCAGAAATCAGCTCAACGTAATCATCAATAAGCTCGCGCCGATGCGCCTCTCTGACCTGGCGGAACCCTTCAACGTGCTCTTCCACGTTCACTAACTGCGTCACTTTTTTTGCTATTGGCGTACCTGCGCGACGACTCATTGTGCTTCCTCATTATGGTGACGCATACATAGCGTTCTCATTTCGTGCGCACATTGTAAACCAGAGTTGCGAAGGTACAAAAAATTAACGTTTTAGCAATAGCTATATAATATAGCCTGTGCTATATCTGTATGTAATGCAATCATCCCTCAAGGATCGACGGGATTAGCAAGTCAGGAGGTCTTATGAATGAGTTCAAGAGGTGTATGCGCGTGTTTAGTCATTCTCCCTTTAAAGTACGGTTAATGCTGCTCTCTATGTTGTGCGATATGGTCAACAACAAACCGCAGCAAGATAAACCTTCAGATAAATAGCGGCGTCGCGGTACGCCGCTTCACTCCTGCTTTTATGCAGGCATAACGCGTTTTGGTCTGAAAAAAACCACTTTTTGTCGGATTTGCAATCCCCTTCGCAAAAGATTTGTTCGTCAGTAGTTGACCTGAACGGCGGCTCGCTCTATCTTCTTGCAGCCCTGCGTATATTGCGGCTCGCGGATGCGGACCCCTTTCCCCTCTTCACGCACTCTTGCAGGTATTGACCCTTGACGCCAGGGTAAGCACATGGCGTTTGTTACGATAGTGGCATATGAATTTAACCCTCAAAGAATCGCTTGTTACCCGTAGCCGGGTATTTAGCCCGTGGACTGCGTTCTACTTTTTACAGTCGCTATTAATTAACCTCGGCTTAGGTTACCCCTTCAGTTTGCTCTACACCGCTGCGTTTACGGCTATTTTGCTTTTGCTATGGCGAACATTGCCTCGCGTACAAAAAGTTCTGGTCGGTGTCAGTTCGCTGGTGGCGGCTTGTTATTTCCCTTTTGCTCAGGCCTACGGCGCGCCTAATTTCAATACATTGCTGGCATTGCACTCCACCAATATGGAAGAGTCGACCGAAATCCTGACGATTTTTCCGTGGTACAGCTACCTGGTCGGCTTATTTATTTTTGCGCTCGGCGTAATAGCAATCAGGCGAAAAAAAGAGAATGAAAAAGCGCGCTGGAATACCTTCGACAGCCTGTGTCTGGTATTCAGTGTGGCGACATTTTTTGTTGCTCCCGTGCAAAACCTGGCCTGGGGTGGCGTATTTAAACTGAAAGATACTGGCTATCCGGTATTTCGTTTTGCTAAGGATGTCATCGTCAATAATAACGAGGTGATTGAAGAGCAAGAACGGATGGCAAAACTTTCCGGAATGAAAGATACCTGGACGGTCACTGCCGTTAAGCCGAAGTATCAGACCTATGTGGTAGTGATCGGTGAAAGCGCGCGTCGCGATGCCCTCGGTGCCTTTGGCGGTCACTGGGACAATACCCCGTTTGCCAGCAGCGTTAACGGTTTGATATTTGCTGACTACATTGCTGCCAGTGGCTCCACGCAGAAATCGCTTGGCTTAACGCTCAATCGCGTAGTCGATGGCAAACCACAGTTTCAGGATAACTTTGTCACCCTGGCAAATCGCGCGGGCTTCCAGACCTGGTGGTTTTCCAACCAGGGCCAAATCGGCGAATACGATACTGCTATCGCCAGCATCGCCAAACGTGCAGATGAAGTGTACTTCCTGAAAGAAGGTAATTTTGAAGCAGATAAAAACACGAAAGACGAAGCGTTACTGGATATGACCGCTCAAGTGCTGGCGCAAGAGCACTCGCAACCGCAGCTGATTGTTCTGCATCTGATGGGCTCGCATCCGCAGGCCTGCGACAGGACACAAGGCAAATACGAAACCTTTGTGCAATCGAAAGAAACGTCGTGCTATCTCTATACCATGACGCAAACGGACGATTTACTGCGCAAGCTGTACGATCAGTTACGCAACAGCGGCAGCAGCTTCTCTCTGGTTTACTTTTCTGACCACGGTCTGGCCTTTAAAGAGCGCGGCAAAGACGTGCAATACCTTGCCCATGATGATAAATATCAGCAAAATTTCCAGGTGCCTTTTATGGTCATTTCCAGCGGCGATAAAGCGCATCGGGTGATTAAAGCCCGCCGCTCAGCCAATGACTTCTTAGGCTTTTTCTCGCAGTGGACGGGAATTAAAGCGAAGGAAATAAATATCAAATACCCGTTTATATCTGAGAAGAAAGCCGGGCCGATATACATCACCAACTTCCAGTTACAGAAGGTGGATTACAACCATCTCGGAACCGATATTTTCGACCCGAAACCTTAAAAACAAAAATCCGCCCCGAGAGGCGGATTTTTATATCACCAAAGTGATTAGAAGCGGTAACCAACACCGGCAATCCAGGTGCCTACGTCAACGCTACGAATACGGCTCTGCTCGTAAGAGAAGTCCAGAGCAACGTTTTCCATCGGGTTGAACTGCAGACCAGCACCGTAGGAGAAACCGTAGTCGCTGGTGTCGTGTTTGTAGGTCGGGTATTCAGTGGTCTGGAATTTACCATAACCCACACCCACTACACCGTAGATGCTTGCCCAGTCGTTAATGCGGTAAGCCGGACCAGCAGTGATGCCGTAGTACTGGTTTTTGTTGTAGTCACCAGAGCTTGCAGTACGGCTTTTCTCGGTGTAAGTGAAAGAACCGATCACACCCAGCGGGCTGTTGTCTTCTTCATAGCGGTATTTCAGGTTGAAACCGCCCATTTTGTTCATTTGGCCCTGAGCGTCGCTCTGTGCGTAACCGCCAGTTACGGTAGAAGTCGCAGCTACGGAAGTACCTGCGGTGAAAGCCAGAACTGCGGCCAGTGCTGAAAGACATGCAATTTTTTTCATAACCACCTCAAATGTGATTCAAATAAGTCCTAAGTTTTAAATATATCAAAAATTAATGGGAAACTCTTCGCGATTTGTGATGTCTAACGGGCCATTTCATGTAACAGAACGTTTCCATACACCGCTATCCATCTAAATTTAAATCACTTTTTCAGAGAACTGCGTAAGTATTACGCATGTTTTCCCTGTCATTCATCCAGATTATTCCTAATCACCAGACTAATGATTCCATCAATCCTGGCGCATTTTAGTCAAAACGGGGGAAAATTTTTTCAACAAATGCTCAACCAGCATTGGGTATATCCAGTACACTCCACGCTTTACTTAAGTCTAGATATTTGTGGGAGAAAGGATGCCTGGTTCATTACGTAAAATGCCGGTCTGGTTACCAATAGTCATATTGCTCGTTGCCATGGCGTCTATTCAGGGTGGAGCCTCGTTAGCTAAGTCACTTTTTCCTCTGGTGAGCGCACCGGGTGTCACTGCGCTGCGTCTGGCATTAGGAACGCTGATCCTCATCGCGTTCTTTAAGCCATGGCGACTGCGCTTTGCCAAAGAGCAACGGTTACCGCTGTTGTTTTACGGCGTTTCGCTGGGTGGGATGAATTATCTTTTTTATCTTTCTATTCAGACAGTACCGCTGGGTATTGCGGTGGCGCTGGAGTTCACCGGACCACTGGCGGTGGCGCTGTTCTCTTCTCGTCGCCCGGTAGATTTCGTCTGGGTTGTGCTGGCGGTTCTTGGTCTGTGGTTCCTGCTACCGCTGGGGCAAGACGTTTCCCATGTCGATTTAACCGGCTGTGCGCTGGCACTGGGGGCCGGGGCTTGTTGGGCTATTTACATTTTAAGTGGGCAACGCGCAGGAGCGGAACATGGCCCTGCGACGGTAGCAATTGGTTCGTTGATTGCAGCGTTAATTTTCGTGCCAATTGGAGCGCTTCAGGCTGGTGAAGCACTCTGGCACTGGTCGGTTATTCCATTGGGTCTGGCTGTCGTTATTCTCTCGACCGCTCTGCCTTATTCGCTGGAAATGATTGCCCTCACCCGTTTGCCAACACGGACATTTGGTACGCTGATGAGCATGGAACCGGCGCTGGCTGCCGTTTCCGGGATGATTTTCCTCGGAGAAACACTGACACCCATACAGCTGCTGGCGCTCGGCGCTATCATCGCCGCTTCAATGGGGTCTACGCTGACAGTACGCAAAGAGAGCAAAATAAAAGAATTAGACATTAATTAAATTTACATTTCTGTATGGTTATGCATAACCATGCAGAATTTCTCGCTACTTTTCCTCTACACCGTATTTATATATCGAATTATGCAAAAGCATATTTATTCCGAAAATTCCTGGCGAGCAGATAAATAAGAATTGTTCTTATCAATATATCTAACTCATTGAATCTTTATTAGTTTTGTTTTTCATGCTTGTTACCACTATTAGTGTGATAGGAACAGCCAGAATAGCGGAACACATAGCCGGTGCTATACTTAGTCTCGTTAATTACTGGGACATAACATCAAGAGGATATGAAATTATGAGTACCGCTAAATTAGTTAAATCAAAAGCGACCAATCTGCTTTATACCCGCAACGATGTCTCCGACAGCGAGAAAAAAGCAACAGTAGAGTTGCTGAATCGCCAGGTTATCCAGTTTATTGATCTTTCTTTGATTACCAAACAAGCGCACTGGAACATGCGCGGCGCTAACTTCATTGCCGTACATGAAATGCTGGATGGCTTCCGCACCGCACTGATCGATCATCTGGATACCATGGCAGAACGTGCCGTGCAGCTGGGCGGTGTAGCTCTGGGGACCACTCAAGTTATCAACAGCAAAACCCCGCTGAAAAGTTACCCGCTGGACATCCACAACGTTCAGGATCACCTGAAAGAACTGGCTGACCGTTACGCAATCGTCGCTAATGACGTACGCAAAGCGATTGGCGAAGCGAAAGATGACGACACCGCAGATATCCTGACCGCCGCGTCTCGCGACCTGGATAAATTCCTGTGGTTTATCGAGTCTAACATCGAATAAATCCATCGCTGATGGTGCAGAACTTTAGTACCCGATAAAAGCGGCTTCCTGACAGGAGGCCGTTTTGTTTTGCAGCCCACCTCAACGCACTTATTTAGTGCATCCATCTGCTATCCCCAGCTGATTAAGTAAATTTTTTGTATCCACATCATTACACAATCGTTACATAAAGATTGTTTTTTCATCAGGTTTTACGCTAAATAATCACTGTGTTGAGTGCACAATTTTAGCGCACCAGATTGGTGCCCCAGAATGGTGCATCTTCAGGGTATTGCCCTATAAATCGTGCATCACGTTTTTGCCGCATCTCGAAAAATCAATGAGTTGCAAAATTGGCACGATTTTTTCATATATGTGAATGTCACGCAGGGGATCGTCCCGTGGATAGAAAAAAGGAAATGCTATGAAGTCTGTATTAAAAGTTTCACTGGCTGCACTGACCCTGGCTTTTGCGGTTTCTTCTCATGCCGCGGATAAAAAATTAGTTGTCGCGACGGATACCGCCTTCGTTCCGTTTGAATTTAAACAGGGCGATAAATATGTGGGCTTTGACGTTGATCTGTGGGCTGCCATCGCTAAAGAGCTGAAGCTGGATTACGAACTGAAGCCGATGGATTTCAGTGGGATCATTCCGGCACTGCAAACCAAAAACGTCGATCTGGCGCTGGCGGGCATTACCATCACCGACGAGCGTAAAAAAGCGATCGATTTCTCTGACGGCTACTACAAAAGCGGCCTGTTAGTGATGGTGAAAGCTAACAATAACGATGTGAAAAGCGTGAAAGATCTCGACGGGAAAGTGGTTGCTGTGAAGAGCGGTACTGGCTCCGTTGATTACGCGAAAGCAAACATCAAAACTAAAGATCTGCGTCAGTTCCCGAACATCGATAACGCCTATATGGAACTGGGCACCAACCGCGCAGACGCCGTTCTGCACGATACGCCAAACATTCTGTACTTCATCAAAACCGCCGGTAACGGTCAGTTCAAAGCGGTAGGTGACTCTCTGGAAGCGCAGCAATACGGTATTGCGTTCCCGAAAGGTAGCGACGAGCTGCGTGACAAAGTCAACGGCGCGTTGAAAACCCTGCGCGAGAACGGAACTTACAACGAAATCTACAAAAAATGGTTCAGTACTGAACCGAAATAATAACGCTACACCTGTAAAGCGCACTGGCAGTTCCCTCTCCCCCCTGGGGAGAGGATTAGGGTGAGGGGCGCAAACCCGCTCCGGGGCCATTAATTACCCTGAATTTGATTATTTACACCACGGTAACAGGAACAACATATGCAGTTTGACTGGAGTGCCATCTGGCCTGCCATTCCGCTTCTGATTGAAGGTGCCAAAATGACCCTGTGGATTTCGGTCCTCGGTCTGGCTGGCGGTCTGGTAATCGGATTGCTGGCAGGTTTTGCACGCACCTTCGGTGGTTGGATAGCCAACCACGTCGCGCTGGTCTTTATTGAAGTGATCCGCGGCACACCTATCGTCGTCCAGGTGATGTTTATCTATTTCGCCCTGCCGATGGCGTTTAACGACTTACGCATCGACCCATTTACTGCGGCGGTGGTCACCATCATGATCAACTCCGGCGCGTACATTGCGGAAATCACGCGTGGTGCGGTGCTGTCTATCCACAAAGGTTTTCGTGAAGCAGGACTGGCGCTCGGTCTTTCACGTTGGGAAACCATTCGCTACGTCATTTTACCGCTGGCACTGCGTCGTATGCTGCCGCCGCTGGGTAACCAGTGGATCATCAGCATTAAAGACACCTCGCTGTTTATTGTTATCGGCGTGGCGGAACTGACCCGTCAGGGGCAAGAAATTATTGCCGGTAACTTCCGCGCCCTTGAGATCTGGAGCGCCGTGGCGGTGTTCTATCTGATTATTACCCTGGTGCTGAGCTTTATTCTGCGTCGTCTGGAAAGAAGGATGAAAATCCTGTGATTGAATTTAAAAACGTCTCCAAGCACTTTGGCCCAACCCAGGTGCTGCACAATATCGATTTGAACATTGCCCAGGGCGAAGTCGTGGTGATTATCGGGCCGTCCGGTTCCGGTAAATCGACCCTGCTGCGCTGCATCAACAAACTGGAAGAAATCACCTCCGGCGATCTGATTGTCGATGGCCTGAAGGTCAACGATCCGAAAGTTGACGAGCGCCTGATTCGCCAGGAAGCAGGTATGGTGTTCCAGCAGTTTTACCTCTTCCCGCATCTGACGGCGCTGGGAAACGTCATGTTTGGTCCGCTACGCGTGCGTGGCGCGAACAAAGAAGAGGCGGAAAAACTGGCGCGTGAGCTGCTGGCGAAAGTCGGTCTGGCAGAACGTGCACATCACTACCCTTCCGAACTTTCTGGTGGTCAACAGCAGCGTGTGGCGATTGCCCGCGCGCTGGCGGTGAAGCCGAAAATGATGCTGTTTGATGAACCGACTTCCGCTCTTGACCCGGAACTGCGCCATGAAGTGCTGAAGGTTATGCAGGATCTGGCTGAAGAAGGGATGACGATGGTGATCGTGACCCACGAAATCGGTTTTGCCGAGAAAGTAGCTTCGCGGCTGATCTTTATCGACAAAGGCCGGATTGCGGAAGATGGCAATCCGCAGGTGTTGATCAAGAACCCGCCGAGCCAGCGCTTGCAGGAATTTTTGCAGCACGTCTCTTAATAAGACACATTGCCTGATGCGCTACGCTTATCAGGCCTACAGGATATCTGGCAACTTATTAAAATTGCATGAACTTGTAGGACGGATAAGGCGTTCACGCCGCATCCGGCAAAAAAGCCCGCACGTTGTCAGCAACCTGCTTAATATCCCTTCCTCCCTTTCACCCGAAAGGGAGGCACACCAGATTCCTCTCATTTAAAATCGCCCCTCCCCCAGCATCTATACTTATCTTTTTGCTCTGTTTTCTCACTGGAGGAGTCATGCGGTGGATCCTGTTCATCCTCTTCTGCCTGCTGGGCGCACCTGCCCACGCGGTATCCATACCCGGCGTTACAACCACAACGACAACGGACTCAACGACTGAACCGGCCCCGGAACCGGATATCGAACAAAAAAAGCGGCCTATGGCGCACTGGCGGATGTGCTGGATAACGACACCTCGCGTAAAGAGTTGATCGACCAGTTGCGTACTGTCGCCGCGACGCCCCCTGCGGAACCGGTCCCGAAGATCGTGCCGCCGACGCTGGTTGAAGAGCAAACCGTGCTGCAAAAGGTCACCGAAGTCAGCCGCCATTATGGTGAAGCCCTTTCCGCCCGCTTCGGGCAACTTTATCGCAATATCACCGGCTCCCCGCATAAGCCATTTAATCCACAAACCTTCAGCAATGCGCTGAGCCATTTTTCAATGTTAGCGGTATTAGTGTTTGGTTTTTACTGGCTGATTCGCCTGTGCGCACTGCCGCTATATCGCAAAATGGGTCAGTGGGCGAGGCAAAAAAATCGTGAGCGCAGCAACTGGTTGCAGCTTCCGGCGATGATTATTGGGGCGTTTATTATCGACCTGCTGTTACTGGCCCTGACATTATTTGTCGGCCAGGTATTAAGCGACAACCTGAATGCAGGCAGTCGCACCATCGCTTTCCAACAAAGTTTGTTTCTCAACGCCTTTGCCCTGATTGAATTTTTCAAAGCCGTACTACGCCTGATTTTTTGCCCAAACGTGGCGGAGCTGCGCCCGTTCACGATTCAGGACGAGAGCGCCCGTTACTGGGGTCGTCGCCTGAGCTGGTTAAGCAGCCTGATTGGCTATGGCCTGATTGTGGCCGTGCCGATTATCTCTAATCAGGTGAATGTACAGATAGGTGCGCTGGCGAACGTCATCATTATGCTGTGCATGACCGTCTGGGCGTTGTACCTGATCTTCCGAAATAAAAAAGAGATTACCCAGCATATGCTCAACTTTGCGGAGCATTCGCTGGCTTTTTTCAGCCTGTTTATCCGCGCCTTTGCGCTGGTGTGGCACTGGCTGGCAAGCGCCTATTTTATCATGCTGTTTTTCTTTTCGTTGTTCGATCCGGGCAACAGTCTGAAATTTATGATGGGTGCAACGGTGCGCAGCCTGGCGATTATTGGTATCGCAGCGTTTGTTTCCGGTATGTTTTCCCGCTGGCTGGCGAAAACCATCACCCTCTCGCCACATACTCAGCGTAACTATCCGGAGCTACAAAAACGGCTGAATGGCTGGCTTTCGGCGGCGCTGAAAACGGCGCGTATTCTGACCGTCTGCGTGGCAGTAATGTTGCTGTTGAGCGCATGGGGATTGTTCGATTTCTGGAACTGGCTGCAAAACGGCGCGGGGCAGAAAACCGTAGATATCCTGATCCGCATCGCACTCATTCTTTTCTTCTCGGCGGTTGGCTGGACGGTGCTCGCCAGTTTGATCGAAAACCGGCTGGCTTCGGATATTCATGGCCGCCCGCTACCCAGCGCCCGTACGCGTACCCTGCTGACGCTGTTCCGTAACGCGCTGGCGGTGATTATCAGTACCATCACCATCATGATTGTGTTGTCGGAAATCGGCGTCAATATCGCGCCATTGCTGGCAGGTGCCGGGGCATTAGGTCTGGCTATCTCGTTTGGTTCGCAAACGCTGGTAAAAGATATTATCACCGGGGTATTTATTCAGTTTGAAAACGGCATGAACACTGGAGATTTGGTGACTATCGGGCCGTTGACCGGCACAGTGGAACGGATGTCGATTCGCTCCGTGGGCGTGCGCCAGGATACCGGGGCGTATCACATCATTCCGTGGTCTTCGATAACCACCTTTGCTAACTTCGTCCGCGGTATTGGTTCGGTAGTGGCAAACTACGATGTTGATCGCCATGAAGATGCTGATAAAGCCAATCAGGCACTGAAAGATGCGGTAACGGAATTGATGGAAAACGAAGAAATTCGCGGGCTGATTATTGGTGAACCGAACTTTGCCGGGATTGTCGGCTTAAGCAATACCGCGTTTACACTGCGTGTTTCGTTCACCACGCTGCCACTCAAACAGTGGACGGTACGCTTTGCCCTCGACAGCCAGGTGAAAAAACATTTCGACCTGGCGGGCGTTCGCGCGCCAGTGCAGACTTATCAGGTGCTGCCTGCTCCGGGCGCGACCCCGGCTGAACCGCTGCCGCCGGGGGAGCCAACGCTTTAACGTTGGCGATTAACAAAACGGCGGCGCTGCTCGTCGTTCATAAAGGTCCAGGCAATAAAGCGACTCTGCTTTTGCCCCTGGGCCATCTCTTTTTTTACCACCTTCACCGCGCCCACGTCGGTCAGAGCACGATACAACGGCGGTAAGTTTTCACCACGAGATACCAGCGAGGTAAACCACATCACCTGCTTCGCGAAGCCTTTGCTCTCTTCAATCATCTTTTTGATAAAGTTGACTTCACCGCCTTCACACCACAACTCCTGTTGCTGACCACCAAAGTTCAGTGCATCGTCTTTGTTCAGCCCCAGGTTACGGCGTTTACGCTCACTACCTGCCCGCGCCGCAGCGGCGGAATCGTGGAATGGCGGGTTACACAAGGTCGCGTCGTATTGCTCGTTTTTGTGGATGATGCCGTTAAAAATCGCCCCACTCTCTTTTTGCCGACGCAGACGAATGGCGCGGTTAAGCCCCGGATTAGCACTGATAATCGCCTGCGCACTGCTTAACGCCTGGCTGCTGGTTTCACTACCGGTAAAACGCCAGCCATATTCATGTACGCCAATCAGCGGATAAATACAGTTCGCACCAACGCCGATATCCAGAATGCTGGCATTCGCTGGAATTGTTCCGCTTGCTTCAGCCAGTAAATCGGCAAGGTGATGAATATAATCCGCCCGGCCCGGTACTGGTGGGCAGAGAAAACCGTCGGGGATATCCCAGTTCGCTACGGCGTAAAAATGGGCCAGCAACGCCTTATTGAGCGCCTTCACCGCCAGCGGATTGGCAAAGTCTACGCTTTGCTCCCCTGCGGGTGTAAGCGTGAGGAATTGCCTGAGTTCAGGATTGACCTGACAAAGCGTGGCGAGATCGTAGCGGCTGTGATGACGGTTGCGCGGATGCAACCCCGGTTTCTGGGCGGACATAGCATTCTCCTTTAAGCAGCGGCGTAAGATACCCGCATAACGCGACAGGGTAAATATCTGGCTGCGTTTATCATTCCCCAAAACCTTAACATGGCTATGGTTTATGGCAATTCATCATAAAAATCAGCATTATGCATGTCATTGATTTGTCTTATTTTGTAAAAATATATCGTTCAAAAAATAAGCATTTCTCTGTCAATTTTTTGCGTCATTTGCATCGCGCAGGCGACCTACACTTATCAGGCACTACCCGTTGTATTTATGAGGATGTCATTATGAAAAAGTGCCTCACACTACTGATTGCCACCGTCCTGAGCGGAATCTCTCTCACGGCTTATGCCGCGCAACCGATGAGTAACCTGGACAGCGGTCAGCTACGGCCCGCCGGTACCGTTTCGGCAACTGGCGCATCAAACCTAAGCGATCTGGAGGATAAACTGGCAGAAAAAGCGCGCGAACAAGGCGCGAAAGGTTATGTCATTAATTCCGCAGGCGGAAATGACCAGATGTTAGGTACTGCAACCATCTACAAATAACCCCACCAACGTAACTGCATTCGCCTCTGGATGCAGTTTTCGCCTGTTTTGTAATCAAAAAACATCAAATATGAACGCAATGTAAATAAATGTATTTCTTTTTCGCGCAATGGGTGATAGAAAATCGCATCAAGTGATAATGCTTATCAAAATTATTATCACTTGCACGAACACTATCACGGGATTAACAGTGGCATCGCATCCGCAGAGATGCTTTCTCGTGGCAGTGAAAATTTCAACATATAAGAAAAAGTCACCTGCAAAATGGAAAACAATCGCAATTTCCCTGCCAGACAATTTCATTCGCTCACGTTCTTTGCCGGTCTTTGTATTGGTATTACGCCTGTGGCACAGGCACTCGCCGCCGAAGGGCAAGCTAACGCGGATGACACGCTGGTTGTCGAAGCATCAACGCCTTCGCTTTATGCGCCACAACAATCTGCCGATCCGAAATTCTCGCGTCCGGTAGCGGATACTACCCGCACGATGACGGTGATTTCTGAACAAGTGATTAAAGATCAGGGCGCAACCAACCTTACCGACGCGCTCAAAAACGTCCCCGGCGTGGGTAATGCCAGTCAGTTAAGCAACTGACTGGCTCTTTTTCGGGGCTGTGGGGTATTTCCAGGGCCTCTCCTTTACCAC
>NZ_JBDYCV010000029.1:0-40204 GCF_040495915.1 Shigella sp. FJ200513
CTTCAGGGCTTCACTGCGAAATTCAGGCGAATGCTGTTTACGGGGTTTTTTACTGGTTGATACTGTTTTTGTCATGTGAGTCACCTCTGACTGAGAGTTTACTCACTTAGCCGCGTGTCCACTATTGCTGGGTAAGATCAAAACACGAGTTTGCGCAGTACTGCAAACGCGGTGACTCTTCTGGCATTATTTGGCAATGCATTGAGCAACTATTGCATGTAAGACTTTTATAACGACTACAAAGCCCCATGTTAAGAACCTCCCTATCCGTATATAATTGCATAATTTCATTGGTGATTGATGATGTCAATACACCTTGATTTTGTAATTTTGCTGGGAAAAATTGCGATTAATCTGTATTTGCTATAATTCTGATTAAGATATTTAAAAATGCATTTCTCGTTATTAAATATGATTATGTTTCACTGATTTAATCTTGCATGGTCGAACGTGGTCCAGATAACTATCTCATGGTATGAGAATATCTATATCGCAAATTGTTTTTGAATGACCAGAAGATATCTTGCGAATCTAAGTTATGCATCTTAAATAGTCTTATTTAAGATGTTCAGATCTCTTTGTGTGTTTAACTAACTGATAATTCTAGGATATGACGAGAGAAGTGATAGGGCGGAATAATAACAAATGAATATTATGAAAAATGGAATGGTTCAAAATTGTAGCAATTTTGAACCATCCACAACGGATATTAGCTAAAGAACATTACCGATACGCACAGGATACCCACGATCAGCGTAATCAGATTTCCGATGGAACGCCAGGGTTTAAGCGCCGGGATGAGATACGTTGACAGCGTAGGCATGATGAAAAGTATCATGGCAATGAGCGGGCCGCTGATCGCGTAAATCATCGAAATCGCGTTCGGGTTAATGCAACAAACAATGAAGGTAATCAGCGATACCAACATAATTGATAGTGCGTGGTTAAATGCACGACTTTTCTTTACACCAACCTGCTGTAGTGTTGTTTTGACGACCTCTGTGGCACCTTCAATAACGCCAAAGTACGTACCCAGGAATGATTTCGACATCGCAACTACTGCGACAATAATCCCGGAAATTGACAACCATGCTGGGGCGTTCGGCAGCATAGAAAGCGCCGATAAAATGGTGACCCCTTCTTCTTTAGCCGCTTCAATATACGAAGATGGAATAGAAAGCAGGCAGCTAAAGACAAAGAACAGTACACTTATGCAGATGATGAGATAAGCGACTTTCATAATTTTTTTGCATTTATCCATAGCGTGTTCGCCATATTTTTCACGTCTGTCTATGGCAAACGTAGAAATAATGGGCGTATGGCTAAAGGCGAAAACCATCACGGGAATCGATATCCATATCTGGTGAAGGGTATTCTGATTGAACTCTACCTGGGTTGTTAATAGATCAGGTTGCCAACTACCGACAAGGTAAATGGAAAGAAATAAGAAATAGGCAATCAATGGGAATACCAAAAATCCCATTACCCGAATAGTGGCATGACGTCCCATCAGAAAAATGAGATTCAGAATTAATACAACACCCAGACTCACCAACATACGGATGCGAAGATCAATAACCATATGCTTTGCCAGCTGTTCCGTAAGTGAGTTGGTAATTGCCACTGCATATATCAACACGACGACAAAAAAGGCGATGAAGTACAGCGTGGTAATCAGATTACCAATCTTCTTGCCATAGTAGTGTGTTACCGCGCCCGTTATCCCTTCACCTGCTGATGTTTTTGATGAGAGGATGAACTGGCATAAGGCTTTATGTGGCCAATATGTTAAAGGCCAGGCGACCAGAGCAGTAATAAACAGGACCACAGCCCCTGCCGAACCTAACTGAATAGGAAGGAATAGCGTGCCTGCATCAACGGCTGTGCCATAGAGCGCGAAACTTCACAGAGTTTCTTCTTTAGACCAAATATTAGACATTATCTGAACGTATCATCTACAAATTAAACAAAATGGAGGGCAATTTACCATAAACCAAGTTAAGTATGGGAGATTAACGCCCTATCTACCCATCTATTGGTGGGTTAGTGGTTGCAAACCTTACGTGCCAGTTATGACTCTGACTACTGCTCAGGCATATTTCATTTGTGATAAAAATCACTTTTTTTAAACAATTAAGATAACTGTAATTAACAATCATTTACTATTGCACTGTTAATTGGTGCGAGGTTGTGATGAAAGACGTTGTGATTGTCGGGGCGTTACGGACACCTATCGGCTGCTTTCGTGGTGCGTTAGCGGGTCATTCCGCCGTGGAACTTGGTAGTCTGGTCGTGAAAGCGTTAATAGAACGTACCGGCGTTCCTGCATATGCGGTGGATGAAGTAATTCTTGGTCAGGTGTTGACTGCAGGGGCAGGGCAGAATCCGGCAAGGCAATCGGCTATTAAAGGTGGTCTTCCTAACAGCGTTTCTGCAATCACGATTAATGACGTTTGCGGTTCCGGTCTTAAAGCACTGCATCTGGCTACTCAGGCGATACAGTGTGGCGAGGCTGATATTGTCATCGCAGGTGGCCAGGAAAACATGAGCCGCGCACCACATGTTCTGACTGATAGCCGCACCGGTGAACAGCTTGGCAATAGCCAGTTGGTTGACAGTCTGGTGCATGATGGGTTGTGGGATGCCTTCAATGATTATCATATTGGTGTCACCGCCGAAAATCTGGCTCGCGAATATGGCATCAGCCGTCAGTTGCAGGATGCTTACGCACTTAGCTCGCAACAAAAAGCGCGAGCGGCGATTGACGCCGGACGATTTAAAGATGAGATCGTCCCGGTAATGATCCAAAGTAACGGTCAGACGTTGGTTGTTGATACCGATGAACAGCCACGCACTGACGCCAGTGCAGAAGGTTTAGCCCGTTTAAATCCTTCATTTGATAGTCTCGGTTCTGTGACCGCGGGGAATGCATCATCCATAAACGATGGCGCAGCTGCGGTAATGATGATGAGCGAAGCCAAAGCACGAGCGTTGAATTTACCCGTGCTGGCCCGCATCCGCGCATTTGCCAGCGTTGGTGTAGATCCGGCATTGATGGGAATTGCGCCGGTGTATGCGACCCGCCGTTGCCTGGAGCGTGTAGGCTGGCAGTTGGCTGATGTCGATCTTATCGAGGCTAATGAAGCGTTTGCTGCACAGGCGCTTTCGGTTGGCAAGATGCTTGAGTGGGATGAGCGTCGGGTCAATGTCAATGGTGGCGCGATCGCACTCGGTCACCCGATAGGCGCTTCCGGTTGCCGAATCTTGGTTTCTCTGGTTCATGAAATGGTGAAACGTAATGCCCGCAAAGGGCTGGCAACGCTTTGTATCGGCGGGGGCCAGGGCGTGGCATTGACCATTGAACGTGACGAGTAGCTCTGCATTTCCTCCTTACCGATAAATATCTGCCGTCATTAATCTGTTGAATAATGATGGCTGGCAAGTCGACATACATTTTCTGGGCTCCCTCATTTTTCCATTCTCATGACATATTCGTGATCGACACTGCACTTTTTTTAATCCTTAAATTAAAAATAAAACATTGTTTTATTTTTAATTGAAAACCCTAGCCCATGGGCATATCATCCCTTTATAGAGAAAACGAAACAGTGTTTCACTATCGTTTTCTATTTTCACGCTTCACTGATTATCGGAGGTTGATGTGGACGTAAGACAGAGCATCCACGGTGCGCACGCAAAAACGCTGGATACCCAAGGGCTGCGCAATGAATTTTTGGTTGAAAAGGTATTTGTCGCCGATGAGTACACCATGGTTTACAGCCACATTGACCGAATTATTGTTGGCGGCATTATGCCGATAACTAAAACGGTTTCCGTTGGCGGGGAAGTTGGTAAACAACTCGGCGTAAGCTATTTCCTTGAACGTCGCGAGTTAGGTGTTATCAATATTGGCGGTGCCGGTACGATTACTGTCGATGGTCAATGCTATGAAATCGGTCACCGCGACGCCCTGTATGTTGGTAAAGGTGCAAAAGAAGTTGTCTTTGCCAGTATTGATACCGCCACTCCGGCGAAGTTTTATTACAATTGCGCACCCGCGCATACGACGTATCCCACCAAAAAAGTCACACCGGACGAAGTATCTCCAGTCACGTTAGGCGATAACCTCACCAGTAACCGTCGCACGATTAACAAATATTTTGTCCCGGATGTACTGGAAACCTGTCAATTGAGTATGGGGCTGACGGAGCTGGCTCCAGGTAACTTGTGGAACACCATGCCGTGTCACACCCACGAGCGCCGGATGGAAGTTTATTTCTATTTCAATATGGATGATGACGCCTGCGTTTTCCACATGATGGGGCAGCCGCAAGAAACGCGTCACATTGTGATGCATAACGAGCAGGCGGTGATCTCCCCGAGCTGGTCGATCCATTCCGGCGTCGGAACCAAAGCTTATACCTTTATCTGGGGCATGGTCGGTGAAAACCAGGTCTTTAATGATATGGACCATGTGGGCGTTAAAGATTTGCGCTAGTTGTGGGCATAAACGAATAAGGTGTTGTTATGATTTTAAGTGCATTTTCTCTCCAAGGTAAAGTTGCGGTCGTCACTGGTTGTGATACTGGGCTGGGCCAGGGGATGGCGTTGGGGCTGGCGCAAGCGGGCTGTGACATTGTTGGCATTAACATCGTTGAACCGACTGAAACCATCGAGCAGGTCACGGCGCTGGGGCGTCGTTTTTTAAGCCTGACCGCCGATCTGCGAAAGATTGATGGCATTCCTGGACTGCTGGATCGCGCGGTAGCTGAATTTGGTCATATTGATATCCTGGTGAATAACGCCGGATTGATTCGCCGCGAAGACGCTCTCGAGTTCAGCGAAAAAGACTGGGACGATGTCATGAACCTGAATATCAAGAGCGTATTCTTCATGTCTCAGGCAGCGGCGAAACACTTTATCGCGCAAGGCAATGGCGGCAAGATTATCAATATCGCGTCAATGCTCTCCTTCCAGGGCGGGATCCGTGTGCCTTCTTATACCGCATCAAAAAGCGGCGTGATGGGTGTGACGCGATTGATGGCAAACGAATGGGCTAAACACAACATTAATGTTAATGCGATAGCTCCGGGTTACATGGCGACCAACAATACCCAACAACTGCGGGCAGATGAACAACGTAGCGCGGAAATTCTCGATCGCATTCCAGCTGGCCGTTGGGGACTGCCGAGTGACCTGATGGGGCCGGTAGTGTTTCTTGCCTCCAGCGCTTCAGATTATGTAAATGGTTATACCATTGCTGTGGATGGCGGTTGGCTGGCGCGTTAATTCATTCCTCTTACTTTTATGACCCTGCCGCATGGCAGGGTTTTTTATATCTCTAGATCATCATAATCCATATCATGGTTATGAAATAATCCATATCAATTATCAATTAATGAACTTTATGAATTTTATCTGCTTTAAAATTAGGAGGTTAATAATAATCTCAATAATTCAACTTAATTTTAAAATTGGAATATCCATCACATAACGGCATGTCGCAGCAATTTAATCCATATTTATGCTGTTTCCGACCTGACACCTGTGTGAATTGTTCACGTATTTTTTCACAATGTCTTACTCTCTGCTGGCAGGAAAAAATGGTTACTATCAATACGGAATCTGCTTTAACGCCACGTTCTTTGCGTGATACGCGGCGTATGAATATGTTTGTTTCGGTAGCTGCTGCGGTCGCAGGATTGTTATTTGGTCTTGATATCGGCGTAATCGCCGGAGCGTTGCCGTTCATTACCGATCACTTTGTGCTGACCAGTCGTTTGCAGGAATGGGTGGTTAGTAGCATGATGCTCGGCGCAGCAATTGGTGCGCTGTTTAATGGTTGGCTGTCGTTCCGCCTGGGGCGTAAATACAGCCTGATGGCGGGGGCCATCCTGTTTGTACTCGGTTCTATAGGGTCCGCTTTTGCGACCAGCGTAGAGATGTTAATCGCCGCTCGTGTGGTGCTGGGCATTGCTGTCGGGATCGCGTCTTACACCGCTCCTCTGTATCTTTCTGAAATGGCAAGTGAAAACGTTCGCGGTAAGATGATCAGTATGTACCAGTTGATGGTCACACTCGGCATCGTGCTGGCGTTTTTATCCGATACAGCGTTCAGTTATAGCGGTAACTGGCGCGCAATGTTGGGGGTTCTTGCTTTACCAGCAGTTCTGCTGATTATTCTGGTGGTCTTCCTGCCAAATAGCCCGCGCTGGCTGGCGGAAAAGGGGCGTCATATTGAGGCGGAAGAAGTGTTGCGTATGCTGCGCGATACGTCGGAAAAAGCGCGAGAAGAACTCAACGAAATTCGTGAAAGCCTGAAGTTAAAACAGGGCGGTTGGGCACTGTTTAAGATCAACCGTAACGTCCGTCGTGCTGTGTTTCTCGGTATGTTGTTGCAGGCGATGCAGCAGTTTACCGGTATGAACATCATCATGTACTACGCGCCGCGTATCTTCAAAATGGCGGGCTTTACGACCACAGAACAACAGATGATTGCGACTCTGGTCGTGGGACTGACCTTTATGTTCGCGACCTTCATTGCGGTCTTTACGGTAGATAAAGCAGGTCGTAAACCGGCTCTGAAAATTGGTTTCAGCGTGATGGCGTTAGGCACTCTGGTGCTGGGCTATTGCCTGATGCAGTTTGATAACGGTACGGCTTCCAGTGGCTTGTCCTGGCTCTCTGTTGGCATGACGATGATGTGTATTGCCGGTTATGCGATGAGCGCCGCGCCAGTGGTGTGGATCCTGTGCTCTGAAATTCAGCCGCTGAAATGCCGCGATTTCGGTATTACCTGTTCGACGACGACAAACTGGGTGTCGAATATGATTATCGGCGCGGCCTTCCTGACACTGCTTGATAGCATTGGCGCTGCCGGTACGTTCTGGCTCTACACTGCGCTGAACATTGCGTTTGTGGGTATTACTTTCTGGCTCATTCCGGAAACCAAAAATGTCACGCTGGAACATATCGAACGCAAACTGATGGCAGGCGAGAAGTTGAGAAATATCGGCGTCTGATTTCACGGGCCGGATGTGCTGTACATCCGGCCCTTTTTTCGTTAATAGAGATTGGGCACCTGGCCGTTGAGGCGTTTGTCTCGTTCCTTATTCAGCCTTGTTGCGGTAACACACATCAGGAGAGAGGAATGAAAACAATTGGTTTGCTGGGAGGAATGAGCTGGGAATCCACCATTCCTTACTATCGTCTGATAAATGAAGGCATTAAACAGCGGCTTGGTGGGCTTCACTCTGCGCAAATGCTGCTACATAGCGTCGATTTTCATGAAATAGAAGAGTGCCAGCGTCGCGGGGAATGGGATAAAACCGGGGACATTCTGGCTGAGGCGGCGCTTGGCTTACAGCGGGCGGGCGCAGAAGGTATTGTGTTATGTACCAATACGATGCATAAAGTGGCGGATGCCATTGAGTCACGTTGCACTCTGCCTTTCTTACACATTGCGGATGCCACCGGACGTGCAATTACCGGGGCCGGAATGACTCGTGTGGCGCTGCTGGGTACGCGTTACACCATGGAACAGGATTTTTATCGCGGGCGGCTGACGGAACAATTTTCCATCAATTGTCTTATTCCTGAAGCGGATGAACGGGCGAAAATTAATCAGATTATTTTTGAAGAACTGTGTCTGGGGCAATTTACCGAAGCGTCACGCGCTTATTATGCGCAAGTGATTGCTCGCCTTGCAGAACAGGGCGCACAGGGCGTCATTTTTGGCTGCACAGAAATTGGTTTACTGGTGCCAGAAGAGCGCAGTGTTTTGCCTGTGTTTGATACCGCGGCGATCCATGCCGAGGATGCTGTCGCTTTTATGCTGTCGTAGCTGACGACAAAATAGCGTCAAGAGAAGTGACCAGTTTCGGTAACCCCGCTTGTAAATGCCCACTAAACGCCTGAACCAGCGCTGATGACGGGCGGTGCAGGGGGCGGATCAGGCTGACGGTGAACGGAACCGCAATACTGAACCGCCGCACCACTAAACCGCTTGCCGCATAATCTAGTGCGGTGAGCGGGTTAACCACCGAAATACCTACCCCCGCCCGTACCATTGCGCAGACTGACGCGGCGCTGTGGGTTTCTACGATCATGCGTCGTTTAACCTGATGTTCAGTAAATAGCTGATCCAGCAACTGGCGATAGCTGTCAGTACGGGAAAGGCTGATGTAATTCTCACCCTGAAAATCATCCGGCGTTAATACCTTTTTTACCGCCAGCGGATGACCCGGAGGTAACACACACACTTCATCTAAAGAGAGTAATTCGGTACGTTCTGTTCCCGTAGGCGTATGGAGTGTCTCAGTGAGTCCTAAATCATGACGCTGGGCCGAGAGCCACTCTTCAAGTAGCGGTGATTCCTGGGGCACGATATTTAAGCTGACATCGGGATAACGTGCCAGAAAGGGTTGCAGGAGCTGCGGTAAAAAAGATTGCGAAAAGACCGGCAGGCAGGCAATAGACAGTTCTCCCTGGCGAAACTCGCGCAGACTTTCTGCGGCGCTGACAATGCGATCCAGTCCGTACCAGGATCGTTGCACTTCTTCAAACAGACGCAGTCCTTGCACGGTAGGATGTAATCGTCCACGTACGCGCTCAAACAATTTCAGCCCGATCACCTTCTCAAAGCGCGCCAGTTCGCGGCTGACGGTTGGCTGTGAGGTGTGTAGCAGGTGTGCTGCCTCAGTCAGGCTTCCGGCGGTCATTACCGCATGAAAAATTTCAATATGACGTAAGTTAACGGCGGCCATTAGCGCTCTCTCGCAATCCGGTAATCCATATCATTTTTGCATAGACTCGACATAAATCGATATTTTTTATTCTTTTTATGATGTGGCGTAATCATAAAAAAGCACTCATCTGGAGTTTGTTATGCCACATTCACTGTTCAGCACCGATACCGATCTCACCGCCGAAAATCTGCTGCGTTTGCCCGCTGAATTTGGCTGCCCGGTGTGGGTCTACGATGCGCAAATTATTCGTCGGCAGATTGCAGCGCTGAAACAGTTTGAAGTGGTGCGCTTTGCACAGAAAGCCTGTTCCAATATTCATATTTTGCGCTTAATGCGTGAGCAGGGCGTGAAAGTGGATTCCGTCTCGTTAGGCGAAATAGAGCGTGCGTTGGCGGCGGGTTACAATCCGCAAACGCACCCCGATGATATTGTTTTTACGGCAGATGTTATCGATCAGGCGACGCTTGAACGCGTCAGTGAATTGCAAATTCCGGTGAATGCGGGTTCTGTTGATACGCTCGACCAACTGGGCCAGGTTTCGCCAGGGCATCGGGTATGGCTGCGCGTTAATCCGGGGTTTGGTCACGGACATAGCCAAAAAACCAATACCGGTGGCGAAAACAGCAAGCACGGTATCTGGTACACCGATCTGCCCGCCGCACTGGACGTGATACAACGTCATCATCTGCAGCTAGTCGGCATTCACATGCACATTGGTTCTGGCGTTGATTATGCCCATCTGGAGCAGGTGTGTGGTGCTATGGTGCGTCAGGTTATCGAATTCGGTCAGGATTTACAGGCTATTTCTGCGGGCGGTGGGCTTTCTATTCCTTATCAACAGGGTGAAGAGGCGGTTGATACCGAACATTATTATGGTCTGTGGAATGCCGCGCGTGAGCAAATCGCTCGCCATTTGGGCCACCCTGTGAAACTGGAAATTGAACCGGGTCGCTTCCTGGTAGCGCAGTCTGGCGTATTAATTACTCAGGTGCGGAGCGTCAAACAAATGGGTAGCCGCCACTTTGTGCTGGTTGATGCCGGGTTCAACGATCTGATGCGCCCGGCAATGTACGGTAGTTACCACCATATCAGTGCCCTGGCAGCTGATGGTCGTTCTCTGGAACACGCGCCAACGGTGGAAACCGTCGTCGCCGGGCCGTTATGTGAATCGGGCGATGTCTTTACCCAGCAGGAAGGGGGAAATGTTGAAACCCGCGCCTTGCCGGAAGTGAAGGCAGGTGATTATCTGGTACTGCATGATACAGGGGCATATGGCGCATCAATGTCATCCAACTACAATAGCCGTCCGCTGTTACCAGAAGTTCTGTTTGATAATGGTCAGGCGCGGTTGATTCGCCGTCGCCAGACCATCGAAGAATTACTGGCGCTGGAATTGCTTTAACTGCGGTTAGTCGCTGGTTGCATGATGACTTGCCTCCAGCGACGGAGTTGACACTGAATGACGACGTACCAGCGTCGGACTAAATACATTAGTAATTTCCGGGAGAGGGCGATTATCCGCCAGTGCCAAAGCCAGTTCGGCAGCCTGGGTCGCCATCGTTACGATTGGGTAACGCACGGTGGTCAGGCGCGGACGCACATAGCGTGACACCAGCACATCATCAAAGCCAATTAACGAAATCTCACCCGGTACATCAATACCATTATCATTGAGAACGCCCATCGCGCCCGCCGCCATTGAATCGTTATAACAGGCTACCGCAGTGAAATTTCTTCCTCGTCCCAAAAGCTCGGTCATTGCCTGTTCGCCGCCGCTTTCGTCTGGTTCGCCAAATGTCACCAGCCGATCATTGGCCGGAATACCACTTTCAGCAAGGGCATCGTAATACCCTTGCAGACGATCTTCGGCGTCAGAAATAGAGTGGTTAGAGCACAGATAACCAATGCGGGTATGACCTTGCTGAATTAAATGACGCGTTGCCAGCCAGGCACCGTAACGATCGTCAAGAGCAATACAACGGTTTTCAAAGCCAGGCAGGATACGGTTGATCAGCACCATACCGGGCATTTGTTTCATTAATGAGGCTAAATCGGCATCTGGGATCATTTTGGCATGGACGACCAACGCAGCACAGCGATGGCGGATCAGTTGCTCAATAGCCTGACGCTCTTTTTGTTCGTTGTGGTAACCGTTGCCAATCAATAAGAAATTACCGGTGTGATAAGCCACCTGTTCGACCGCTTTCACCATTGCACCGAAAAACGGATCGGAAACATCACCAACGATCAGACCGACCGTTTCAGTGGTCTGCTGCGCCAGCGCACGGGCGTTGGCGTTCGGGTGATAGCTAAGAGACTCCATTGCACTATGCACAGCCAGCCGGGAAGCTTCGCTGGCTTTGGGTGAATTATTAATGACGCGGGAAACGGTGGCGACTGAAACGCCTGCCAGTCGGGCTACATCCTTTATGGTCGCCATGAAAATACCTTAGTGGGTAAACGCTTACATTGTTTCAGTGTTACGGAAAACGCCCGTTGGTTCAAGGGGTGGCGTGTTTTCATCGTGGGAATGTGAGCCAAACGCAAATAAGTAAGACAAAAAAAGAGATTGCAAACCTTTGGTTACACTTTGCGAAACGCTGTTGCGATTGACCGCTGGTGGCGTTTGGCTTCAGGTTGCTAAAGTGGTGATCCCAGAGGTATTGATAGGTGAAGTCAACTTCGTGTTGAGCACATGAATTACACCAGCCTGCGCAGATGCGCAGGTTTTTTTTTGCCGGTCATCAATCTGTAACAGTAACCGACAATTTACACACCTCGTTGCATTTCCCTTCATTCCTTTGCGTTTTCTCGCTGGCGAAGAGTCGTCGTGCAGACCACAATCAAGATCCCAGAGGTATTGATTGGTGAGATTATTCGGTACGCTCTTCGTACCCTGTCTCTTGCACCAACCTGCGCGGATGCGCAGGTTTTTTTTCGCACCTAATTTACTGTCGCTCGCGTTCTTTATCTCGTGTAATCTCCCTCCATTCGCTTTTACTGAATCAGAGCAAAGGGAGTTGGAATGCTTTTTAGCTTTTTTCGAAATTTGTGCCGTGTTTTGTATCGCGTTCGCGTTACGGGTGACACCCAGGCACTGAAGGGCGAGCGCGTACTAATTACGCCTAATCACGTCTCTTTTATTGATGGCATTTTGCTTGGACTGTTTTTACCTGTGCGTCCAGTGTTTGCCGTTTACACCTCAATAAGCCAACAGTGGTATATGCGTTGGCTGAAATCATTTATCGACTTTGTTCCTCTCGACCCGACGCAACCTATGGCTATTAAACATCTGGTACGTCTGGTGGAACAGGGCCGACCAGTGGTGATTTTCCCTGAAGGACGCATCACCACTACAGGCTCGCTGATGAAAATCTACGATGGCGCGGGTTTTGTCGCGGCGAAGTCTGGTGCAACGGTTATTCCTGTGCGTATTGAAGGGGCGGAACTTACGCACTTCAGCCGCCTGAAAGGTCTGGTTAAACGTCGCTTGTTCCCGCAAATTACTCTGCATATTTTGCCTCCAACGCAGGTGGCGATGCCGGATGCGCCGCGTGCCCGTGACCGTCGCAAAATCGCTGGCGAAATGCTGCATCAAATAATGATGGAAGCGCGTATGGCGGTGCGCCCGCGTGAAACTCTGTACGAATCTTTACTGAGTGCAATGTACCGCTTCGGAGCCGGGAAGAAATGTGTCGAAGACGTCAACTTTACCCCAGACTCCTATCGCAAATTGCTTACGAAAACGCTGTTTGTTGGACGCATCCTTGAAAAATACAGTGTTGAAGGCGAACGCATCGGCTTAATGCTGCCCAATGCAGGCATCAGTGCGGCAGTGATTTTTGGGGCCATCGCGCGTCGCCGCATTCCCGCAATGATGAACTACACTGCCGGGGTAAAAGGGCTGACCAGTGCTATTACGGCGGCTGAAATCAAAACCATCTTCACTTCCCGCCAGTTTCTCGATAAAGGCAAACTCTGGCATCTGCCGGAGCAACTTACTCAGGTGCGCTGGGTCTATCTGGAAGATTTAAAAGCAGATGTCACCACTGCCGACAAAGTATGGATCTTCGCTCATTTGCTGATGCCGCGCCTGGCGCAGGTAAAACAGCAGCCGGAAGAAGAGGCGCTGATCCTCTTTACCTCCGGTTCTGAAGGCCATCCAAAAGGCGTCGTCCATAGCCATAAAAGCATTCTGGCGAACGTCGAGCAGATTAAAACGATTGCCGACTTCACCACCAACGATCGCTTTATGTCGGCATTACCGCTGTTTCACTCCTTTGGGCTGACGGTAGGCCTGTTTACGCCACTGCTTACAGGTGCAGAAGTGTTCCTTTATCCAAGCCCGCTGCATTACCGCATTGTGCCGGACTTGGTGTATGACCGCAGTTGCACCGTGTTGTTCGGTACCTCGACTTTCCTCGGTCACTACGCGCGTTTCGCCAACCCGTATGACTTCTATCGTCTACGCTATGTGGTGGCAGGCGCAGAAAAACTACAAGAAAGTACCAAACAGCTTTGGCAGGATAAATTTGGCCTGCGCATCCTTGAAGGCTACGGTGTGACCGAATGCGCGCCTGTCGTTTCTATCAACGTACCGATGGCGGCGAAACCCGGTACGGTAGGGCGTATTCTACCAGGAATGGATGCACGCCTGTTGTCGGTCCCTGGTATCGAAGAGGGCGGACGCCTGCAACTGAAAGGGCCGAACATAATGAACGGCTATCTGCGGGTGGAGAAGCCAGGTGTACTGGAAGTGCCCACCGCCGAGAATGTTCGCGGCGAAATGGAGCGCGGCTGGTATGACACTGGCGATATTGTGCGTTTTGACGAGCAGGGCTTTGTGCAGATTCAGGGCCGCGCAAAACGCTTTGCCAAAATTGCAGGCGAAATGGTGTCGCTGGAAATGGTGGAACAACTGGCACTTGGTGTTTCGCCAGATAAAGTCCATGCCACTGCGATTAAGAGCGATGCCAGCAAAGGCGAGGCACTGGTGCTTTTCACCACAGATAACGAACTGACGCGCGATAAGTTGCAACAGTATGCCCGCGAGCACGGCGTGCCGGAGCTTGCTGTACCGCGCGATATTCGCTATCTGAAACAGATGCCATTACTTGGCAGCGGCAAACCTGACTTTGTCACGTTGAAAAGCTGGGTAGACGAAGCGGAACAACACGATGAGTGAGTCAGTGCACACTAACACTTCGTTGTGGTCGAAGGGGATGAAAGCGGTTATCGTGGCGCAGTTTCTCTCTGCGTTTGGCGATAACGCGCTACTGTTTGCCACTCTGGCGTTACTGAAAGCGCAGTTCTATCCGGAGTGGAGCCAGCCCATCCTGCAAATGGTGTTTGTAGGTGCTTACATTCTTTTGGCGCCGTTTGTCGGGCAGGTGGCGGATAGCTTCGCCAAAGGCCGGGTGATGATGTTTGCCAACGGCCTGAAGCTGCTGGGCGCAGCCAGTATCTGCTTTGGTATCAATCCGTTTCTCGGCTATACGCTGGTGGGTGTTGGTGCTGCAGCCTATTCACCGGCGAAATACGGTATTCTCGGCGAATTAACCACGGGTAGTAAGTTAGTAAAAGCTAACGGTTTAATGGAAGCTTCTGCCATAGCGGCGATTTTACTCGGTTCCGTAGCCGGTGGTGTGCTGGCTGACTGGCATGTCCTGGTCGCTCTGGCCGCATGCGCACTGGCCTACGGTGGTGCGGTCGTTGCCAATATCTACATTCCCAAACTGGCGGCGCGTCCGGGGCAGTCCTGGAATCTCATCAACATGACCCGCAGTTTCCTGAATGCCTGCACCTCGCTATGGTGCAATGGTGAAACGCGTTTTTCGCTGGTGGGCACCAGTTTATTCTGGGGAGCGGGTGTCACGCTGCGTTTCCTGTTGGTGCTGTGGGTACCGGTGGCGCTGGGCATTACCGATAACGCTACGCCGACCTATCTCAACGCGATGGTAGCGATTGGTATCGTGGTTGGCGCAGGTGCGGCAGCGAAGCTGGTTACGCTGGAAACCGTGTCACGCTGTATGCCAGCCGGGATTTTGATTGGCGTGGTGGTACCGATTTTCTCCCTGCAACACGAGCTGCTGCCAGCCTATGCCTTGTTGATGCTGATTGGCGTGCTGGGGGGCTTTTTTGTCGTTCCGCTCAATGCGTTGCTACAGGAGCGGGGTAAAAAAAGCGTCGGGGCGGGGAATGCGATTGCAGTACAAAACCTTGGCGAAAACAGCGCCATGTTGTTGATGCTGGGCATTTACTCGCTGGCGGTAATGGTAGGCATCCCGGTCGTGCCCATTGGCATTGGCTTCGGTGCGCTATTTGCGCTGGCAATAACGGCGCTGTGGATCTGGCAGCGCCGTCATTAATATTTAACGCCGGTTTTAACCGGCGTTAATCTTTATGGTGCAGGATAAGTATAAACCTGATGTACCGCTTCAATTTCAGCTAATACGTCTTCGCTTAACTCCAGATGCAAACTTTCGATGTTAGTTTTCAGCTGATCCATCGTGGTTGCGCCCAGCAGAGTGCTGGCAACAAACGGTTGACGGCGTACAAACGCGAGCGCCATCTGAGCAGGATCAAGGCCATGACGTCTGGCGATATCAACATACGCCGCGACGGCTTTTTGCGTTTGCTCACCGCTATAGCGGGTGAACCGACTAAAGAGCGTATTACGTGCGCCAGCGGGTTTTGCACCATTGAGATATTTCCCGGTCAGCGTGCCGAAACCCAGGCACGAATAGGCCAGCAGTTCGACCCCTTCATACTGGCTGACTTCTGCCAGACCTACTTCAAAACTGCGGTTTAACAGACTGTAAGGGTTCTGAATGGTGACAATACGCGGCAGATCGTGTTTGTCCGCCAGATGCAGGTAGCGCATTACGCCAAATGCAGTTTCGTTCGACACGCCGATATAACGAATTTTTCCCGCGCGTTGGTACTCTGCCAGTGCGTCCAGCGTATCCAGCAGCGAAACCGCAGGCGCAGAATCCGTCCAGCTATAACCGAGTTTGCCGAAGCAGTTGGTCGGGCGCTGCGGCCAGTGCACCTGATAAAGATCGAGGTAATCAGTCTGTAGGCGCTTGAGGCTGTCATGCAGCGCTTCGCGGATATTCTTCCGATCCAGCGCCTGATCCGGGCGGATGCCCTTGTCATTATTGCGCGACGGTCCGCTCACTTTGGAGGCGATAATTAACTTTTCGCGGCTGCCATGTTTCGCCAGCCAGTTGCCGACGTAGGTTTCGGTTAACCCTTGCGTTTCGGGGCGCGGAGGTACTGGGTACATTTCGGCAACGTCGATAAGGTTAATGCCCTGAGCGACGGCATAGTCGAGTTGTGCGTGGGCGTCGGCTTCGCTGTTCTGTTCACCAAACGTCATCGTGCCAAGCCCCAGCGTGCTGACTTCCAGCGAACTGTGGGGTATACGGTGATATTGCATAGCCGTTTCCTTTTTATAATCACGACATAAGGAATATAAAAATGGCAGAGGGAAGGGAAAAGGGAAAGAGAAAAATCTTAAGGCCAGCCGGATGCTGACCTTATTTGTTAACGTTCAATAATTTGCGAAACATCATCACGGTTAATTTGCATCGCGTTACCTTGCTGATCGTGATAACTCACCAGCCCGGTATCATCATCAATTTCAGGTTTTCCATCGGTCAAAATCATACGGCCATCTTTGGTCGCCATGACGTAATCACTGGAACACCCGGAAACAGCAAACGCCAGTCCGACTGCAGAAATTATTACTGCCCATTTTTTCATCCGGTTATCCTCATTTGGCCTACCTATGATAATAGTCTGTTTATAAACCGACGTTATATATCTTGAAAGCAGGAAAATCTTAAACTGTGAGGGTAAAAGGAGTGAGTACGCCCTCCCGCAGGAGAGCGTACGGAGTATCAGAGCGGATTCTTTTTGTTGCGAATCAAGTTGAGGCTTTCAACCGCAATAGAGAAGAACATCGCGAAGTAGATGTAACCTTTCGGTACGTGGATGTCGAAACTTTCCAGAATCAGGGTAAAGCCCACCAGAATCAGGAAAGAGAGCGCCAGCATTTTTACCGAAGGATGGCGTTCGACAAAATCACCAATCGAGCGCGCGGCGAACATCATCACGCCTACGGCAATCACCACGGCTGCCATCATAATAAACAGGTGATCTGACAGACCCACAGCGGTAATCACCGAGTCGAGGCTGAAGATAATATCCAGCAGCATAATCTGCACGATAGCGCCGAGGAATGATGAAACGCGTGTTTTCAGCCCTTCTTCTTCACCTTCAATGGATTCGTGGATTTCCTTGCTGGCTTTCCAGATAAGGAACAAGCCACCCAGAAGCAGAATCAAATCACGGGCAGAAATTTCCTGACTGAATATTGTAAAAAGCGGATTTGTCAGGCGCGTAACCCAAGAGATTGATGCCAGCAGCGCCAGACGCATAACCATGGCTCCCGCCAACCCCAGACGGCGCGCATGAGCACGTTGTGCTGTGGGAAGCTTTGCCACCACCAGAGAAAGGAAAATAATATTGTCGATCCCAAGAACGATCTCCAGCAGCGTCAGCGTACCGAGCGCAAGCCAAGCGTTAGGATCGGTTATCCATGCAAATAACATCTAAAAAGCCCTGCCAAAAAAATGAAGCGGTAATTATATGCCCGGAAAGCGGCAGGTCAAAGCGATGGCTACTGGATCAGAAAATGACGGGCCAGTAGTGCACTGGTGAAATTCTTCTTCAAATAAAAGCCGCGTGGCAGCGTCAGAATCCGTTCGCCCCGGGCACCAATGGCTTCGGTAAGCGCTTTCGCATTCGCTGCTTTCGGTCTTATCTGTAAATATTCCCCGTGACGAGCGGTGATCCGCTCAACCTGACCGAGAACAATCATATCCATTAATTCTTCCCAGTCTTCGCGTAGCTGTCGGTCTTCCTCTTCATTCGGGCTCCACAGCAACGGTGATCCTACGCGACGCTGCGCCAGCGGGATGCTGCGCTCGCCTTCAACCGGTATCCACAGTACGCGTTTGAGCTTGTGGCGCACATGGCTGGTTTCCCAGGTCACCCCGCTATTACCCGTTAACCGGGCAACACAAACGAATGTTGTTTCCAGCGGACGACCAAGACTATCCACAGGGATAGTTTTAAGTTCCACGCCCAGAGCAGCAAAATCTTGCTCAGGTTTACTCCCTGCGCTGGCACCTAGCCAGATCTCCAGTAACACGCCAATCCAGCCCTTATCGCGTTTTAAATTCTCTGGCGTAACCAGCCCGTCAAGTGCCGCCAGTTCTCCCAATGTATAACCAGAAAGTTGCTGTGCTTGCGCTAACAACTGTTCTTCAGTTTCGGGAGGAGAGAGCAGTGGGCGAGGTTGGGACATGTCATGATACCTTGGTTAAAAAACAAACAGCAATTATGTGCCGAATATTCGCAGTGTAACTTTTTCCACATGTGTTGTTCAATTCTCTGATTTATATTGCTTTTTAGGCTGCCGGTAATCGAGTTGCGCAACACTGCAATAGGTTTTCCAAATCTGGTCACTGAAAATAAACAGGATCTTACACCATGTTATCCACAGAAAGCTGGGATAACTGTGAAAAACCTCCACTACTGTTTTCATTTACAGCCTTGACGTGCGACGAAACTCCAGTTTTTAGTGGTTCAGTGCTTAACTTAGTGGCACATTCTGTGGATAAACACGGCATTGGTTGATCTTTCGCCAACCCGTAAATGAGAGGTGTGACCTGGGTCACGAATTACTCTTTTTCATTACTCAAATTACATGTAATGCATTGACTAATAATGAATATTTTAAAATGTCTATATCGGGCTTATTCAGAATGCTCCGGGTTTTCCCGTAGTAATTCCGTAGTTCTTCACAACTCTATCCACAGAAAAGGTGAATAAAAACGGCTATCCACCCCTTCCTCTGTTTATAACTCTGCACATAACTGTGAGTTATTCAATTGTTATTAGTGTGTAATGCCCTGCAGAGAGTGGTTTACCGTCTTCCTGGAGTATGAAACAATCATTCGTATATAAAGCTTTATTTTGAGGTAGTCCGGTGATTGATGACGATGGCTACCGCCCAAACGTAGGTATCGTGATTTGTAATCGCCAGGGGCAGGTAATGTGGGCCCGGCGATTTGGTCAGCACTCCTGGCAATTTCCGCAAGGCGGAATCAACCCCGGAGAATCCGCAGAGCAGGCGATGTACCGTGAATTGTTTGAAGAAGTAGGATTAAGCCGCAAAGACGTTCGAATCCTTGCTTCAACGCGTAACTGGTTGCGCTACAAATTACCGAAACGTTTGGTGCGTTGGGACACGAAGCCGGTTTGTATCGGCCAAAAACAAAAATGGTTTCTCTTGCAGCTGGTAAGCGGCGATGCAGAAATCAATATGCAAACCAGCAGTACACCAGAGTTTGACGGCTGGCGATGGGTAAGTTACTGGTATCCGGTCAGACAGGTGGTGTCATTTAAACGTGATGTCTACCGTAGGGTAATGAAAGAGTTCGCGAGTGTGGTGATGTCACTGCAGGAAAATACGCCAAAACCACAAAACGCATCTGCTTATCGACGTAAAAGAGGTTAAGTCACGCCAATTATGCTCACTCGCCTGCGCGAAATAGTCGAAAAGGTAGCCAGCGCACCACGCCTGAATGAGGCGTTAAATATTCTGGTTACCGACATCTGTCTTGCGATGGATACCGAGGTCTGTTCGGTCTACCTGGCCGATCATGATCGACGTTGTTACTACCTGATGGCGACCCGGGGGCTGAAAAAACCACGCGGTCGCACTGTAACGCTCGCGTTTGATGAAGGGATCGTCGGCCTGGTTGGCAGGCTGGCGGAACCGATAAACCTTGCAGATGCGCAAAAGCACCCCAGCTTCAAATACATCCCCTCCGTAAAAGAAGAACGTTTCCGCGCGTTTTTAGGCGTACCAATTATTCAACGTCGCCAGTTGCTTGGTGTACTGGTGGTACAGCAACGAGAGTTGCGCCAGTATGACGAAAGTGAAGAATCCTTCCTGGTGACGCTTGCCACCCAGATGGCAGCTATTCTTTCTCAGTCGCAGTTGACTGCCCTGTTTGGGCAATATCGCCAGACGCGAATCCGCGCATTACCGGCAGCACCTGGTGTGGCGATTGCCGAAGGCTGGCAGGATGCCACGTTACCTTTAATGGAACAGGTGTATCAGGCATCAACGCTGGATCCGGCTCTGGAACGCGAACGACTGACCGGGGCGCTGGAAGAAGCGGCAAACGAGTTTCGCCGCTACAGCAAACGCTTTGCCGCCGGAGCACAAAAAGAAACGGCGGCTATTTTCGATCTTTACTCGCACCTGCTTTCGGACACCCGGCTGCGTCGCGAATTGTTTGCCGAGGTTGATAAAGGCTCGGTGGCAGAGTGGGCGGTAAAAACGGTCATTGAAAAATTTGCCGAACAGTTTGCCGCGCTAAGCGATAACTATCTCAAAGAGCGGGCTGGTGATTTACGTGCGCTGGGTCAGCGATTGCTGTTTCATCTTGATGACGCTAATCAAGGGCCGAACGCCTGGCCGGAACGTTTCATTCTGGTGGCAGATGAACTGTCAGCGACAACTCTTGCTGAGCTGCCCCAGGATCGCTTAGTCGGTGTTGTCGTGCGAGATGGCGCAGCCAACTCCCATGCTGCGATCATGGTACGTGCGCTGGGGATCCCTACCGTGATGGGCGCGGATATTCAGCCTTCGGTGCTGCATCGTAGGACGCTGATCGTTGATGGCTATCGCGGTGAATTGCTGGTCGATCCGGAGCCGGTACTGCTGCAAGAATATCAGCGGCTAATTAGTGAAGAGATTGAGCTTAGCCGTCTGGCGGAAGATGACGTCAATTTACCCGCGCAGTTAAAAAGCGGTGAGCGTATAAAAGTCATGCTCAATGCTGGTTTAAGCCCGGAACATGAAGAAAAACTGGGCAGCTGTATTGATGGCATCGGTCTTTATCGCACTGAAATCCCATTCATGCTGCAAAGTGGTTTCCCGTCGGAAGAAGAACAGGTGGCGCAGTATCAGGGGATGCTGCAAATGTTCAATGATAAACCCGTCACCTTGCGTACGCTGGATGTCGGAGCAGATAAGCAGCTGCCTTACATGCCGATCAGCGAAGAGAATCCATGCCTGGGTTGGCGTGGGATTCGCATTACGCTCGATCAGCCGGAGATCTTCTTGATCCAGGTGCGGGCGATGCTGCGTGCTAATGCCGCTACGGGCAACCTGAATATTCTGTTGCCGATGGTCACCAGCCTCGATGAAGTTGACGAAGCACGCCGCCTGATTGAACGTGCCGGACGTGAAGTCGAGGAGATGATCGGTTACGAAATTCCCAAACCACGTATCGGCATCATGCTGGAAGTGCCGTCAATGGTATTTATGCTGCCGCATCTGGCAAAGAGGGTCGATTTCATCTCTGTTGGCACCAACGATCTGACTCAATACATTCTGGCCGTTGATCGCAACAATACCCGGGTGGCGAACATTTACGACAGTCTTCATCCTGCAATGTTACGAGCTCTGGCGATGATCGCCCGGGAAGCGGAAATACATGGTATCGATCTTCGTTTGTGCGGTGAAATGGCGGGCGATCCCATGTGCGTGGCAATCCTCATTGGGCTTGGGTATCGCCATCTGTCTATGAACGGACGTTCTGTAGCGCGGGTAAAATACCTGCTGCGGCGCATTGATTTTGCCGAAGCAGAAAATCTTGCGCAGCGTAGTCTGGAAGCGCAACTGGCGACCGAAGTTCGTCATCAGGTTGCAGCCTTTATGGAGCGTCGCGGCATGGGCGGGCTGATTCGCGGAGGGTTATAGCGCGGATCATATACATATCTTTTAACGGTATCCGGCAACCAGCCAGGTCCCCTTGTGCTATTATTCGCACCTTTGGAGCGCCTGAAACCTGCGGCGCGCATTTCAATCGCTGTTCTCTTTCAGCGAAATAACAAGAACTTGTGGTGACAGATGACCAGTAGCTATCTGCATTTTCCGGAGTTTGATCCGGTCATTTTCTCAATAGGACCCGTGGCGCTTCACTGGTACGGCCTGATGTATCTGGTGGGGTTCATTTTTGCAATGTGGCTGGCAACACGTCGGGCGAATCGTCCGGGCAGTGGCTGGACCAAAAATGAAGTTGAAAACTTACTCTATGCGGGCTTCCTCGGCGTCTTCCTCGGGGGACGTATTGGTTATGTTCTGTTCTACAATTTCCCGCAGTTTATGGCCGATCCGCTGTATCTGTTCCGTGTCTGGGACGGCGGCATGTCTTTCCACGGCGGCCTGATTGGCGTTATCGTGGTGATGATTATCTTCGCCCGCCGTACTAAACGTTCCTTCTTCCAGGTCTCTGATTTTATCGCACCACTCATTCCGTTTGGTCTTGGTGCCGGGCGTCTGGGCAACTTTATTAACGGTGAATTGTGGGGCCGCGTTGACCCGAACTTCCCGTTTGCCATGCTGTTCCCAGGCTCCCGTACAGAAGATATTTTGCTGCTGCAAACCAACCCGCAGTGGCAATCCATTTTCGACACTTACGGTGTGCTGCCGCGCCACCCATCACAGCTTTACGAACTGCTGCTGGAAGGTGTGGTGCTGTTTATTATCCTCAACCTGTATATTCGTAAACCGCGCCCAATGGGAGCTGTCTCAGGCTTGTTCCTGATTGGCTACGGCGCGTTTCGCATCATTGTTGAGTTTTTCCGCCAGCCCGACGCGCAGTTTACCGGTGCCTGGGTGCAGTACATCAGCATGGGGCAAATTCTTTCCATCCCGATGATTGTCGCGGGTGTGATCATGATGGTCTGGGCATATCGTCGCAGCCCACAGCAACACGTTTCCTGAGGAACCATGAAACAGTATTTAGAACTGATGCAAAAAGTGCTCGACGAAGGCACACAGAAAAACGACCGTACCGGAACCGGAACGCTTTCCATTTTTGGTCATCAGATGCGTTTTAACCTGCAGGATGGATTCCCGCTGGTGACAACCAAACGTTGCCACCTGCGTTCCATCATCCACGAACTGCTGTGGTTCCTGCAGGGCGATACTAACATTGCTTATCTACACGAAAACAATGTCACCATCTGGGACGAATGGGCCGATGAAAATGGCGACCTCGGGCCAGTGTATGGTAAACAGTGGCGCGCCTGGCCAACGCCAGATGGTCGTCATATTGACCAGATTACTACGGTACTGAACCAGCTGAAAAACGACCCGGATTCGCGCCGCATTATTGTTTCAGCGTGGAACGTAGGCGAACTGGATAAAATGGCGCTGGCACCGTGCCATGCATTCTTCCAGTTCTATGTGGCAGACGGCAAACTCTCTTGCCAGCTTTATCAGCGCTCCTGTGACGTCTTCCTCGGCCTGCCGTTCAACATTGCCAGCTACGCGTTACTGGTGCATATGATGGCGCAGCAGTGCGATCTGGAAGTGGGTGATTTTGTCTGGACCGGTGGCGATACGCACCTGTACAGCAACCATATGGATCAAACTCATCTGCAATTAAGCCGCGAACCGCGTCCGCTGCCGAAGTTGATTATCAAACGTAAACCCGAATCCATCTTCGACTACCGTTTCGAAGACTTTGAGATTGAAGGCTACGATCCACATCCGGGCGTTAAAGCGCCGGTGGCTATCTAATTACGAAACATCCTGCCAGAGCCGACGCCAGTGTGCGTCGGTTTTTTTACCCTCCGTTAAATTCTTCGAGACGCCTTCCCGAAATTTTGCAACGTCCTGCAACGGCGTAAATAGTCCGGAAGATGCGCCGAAGAAATAGAAACTGGCCCTCGTCTTTTTTTCTCCTCGCTCCATACTGCCGGCATGAAAACACAACGTGGTTATACGCTGATTGAAACGCTGGTCGCGATGCTGATTTTGGTCATGCTAAGCGCAAGTGGACTCTATGGCTGGCAATACTGGCAGCAGTCGCAACGGCTTTGGCAAACCGCCAGCTAGGCGCGGGACTATTTGCTCTATTTACGTGAAGATGCCAACTGGCATAACCGCGACCACAGTATCAGCGTTATCAGGGAGGGGACGTTATGGTGCCTTGTGAGTTCCGCTGCTGGGGCCAATACCTGTCATGGCAGTTCACCATTGGTCTTTGTGCCACGCTGGCCCGAAGTCGAAATGAGCGACCTGACACCTTCGCTTGCTTTCTTTGGCCTGCGCAATACCGCATGGGCCGTGCATATTCGCTTCAAAAACTCAACGGGCGAGTGGTGGCTGGTGGTTTCGCCGTGGGGAAGACTCCGGCTTTATCAGCAAGGAGAAACAGAAGGATGCCTGTAAAAGAGCAAGGTTTTTCTCTGCTGGAAGTGTTGATTGCTATGGCGATCAGTAGCGTATTGTTGCTGGGGGCTGCACGCTTTCTGCCTGCGTTACAGCGTGAAAGTTTAACGAGCACTCGTAAGCTGGCACTGGAAGATGAAATCTGGCTGCGGGTATTTACCGTCGCGAAGCATCTCCAGAGGGCGGGTTATTGTCATGGCAGCTGTACCGGCGAAGGGCTGGAAATTGTCGGACAGGGTGACTGTATCATTGTGCAGTGGGATGCGAACAGTAACGGTATCTGGGATCGCGAACCGGTAAAAGAGTCCGACCAGATTGGATTTCGTCTGAAGGAGCATGTGCTGGAAACGCTACGCGGTGCGACATCCTGTGAAGGTAAGGGCTGGGATAAAGTCACTAATCCGGATGCCATCATTATCGACACTTTTCAGGTCGTACGTCAGGATGTCAGCGGCTTCTCGCCGGTGTTGACGGTTAATATGCGTGCTGCCAGTAAGTCTGAACCGCAAACCGTGGTGGATGCCAGCTATAGCGTGACAGGATTCAACCTGTGAACCGCGAAAAAGGTGTTTCGTCACTGGCTCTGGTCCTGATGCTGCTGGTTTTGGGTAGCTTGCTATTGCAAGGAATGAGTCAGCAGGATCGCAGTTTTGCCTCTCGCGTGAGCATGGAAAGTCAGTCATTGCGCCGCCAGGCCATCGTTCAGTCGGCGCTGGCGTGGGGAAAAATGCACTCCTGGCAGACGCAGCCAGCAGTTCAGTGCTCGCAGTACGCTGGAACCGATGCCCAGGTTTGTTTGCGTTTACTGGCAGATAATGAAGCCTTATTGATTGCCGGTTATGAAGGCGTTTCGTTGTGGCGAACAGGCGAAGTCATTGATGGAAAAATTGTTTTTTCGCCACGCGGCTGGAGCGATTTTTGTCCGCTGAAAGAGGGGGCATTATGTCAGCTTCCCTGAAGAATCAACAAGGCTTTAGCCTGCCGGAGGTAATGGTTGCGATGGTGCTGATGGTGCTGATGGTGCTGATGGTGCTGATGGTGATGATTGTCACTGCGTTATCGGGTATCCAGCGAACATCAATGAACAGTCTCGCCAGCAGAAACCAGTACCAAAAGCTCTGGCGGCATGGTTGGCAGCAAACGCAACTGCGCGCGATTTCGCCACCTGCCAACTGGCAGGTCAACCGAATGCAGACATCGCAGGCGGGATGTGTCAGCATCAGCGTTACGCTAGTTTCACCCGGGGGCAGAGAAGGCGAGATGACCCGCCTGCATTGCCCGAATTGTCAGTAGTCAGGAGCCGCTATGTTAAGGGTCTACCATTCCAATCGTCTGGACGTGCTGGAAGCGTTGATGGAGTTTATTGTCGAACGCGAACGGCTGGACGATCCTTTCGAACCAGAGATGATTCTGGTGCAAAGTACCGGTATGGCGCAGTGGCTGCAAATGACCCTGTCGCAAAAGTTTGGTATTGCGGCAAACATTGATTTTCCGCTGCCAGCGAGCTTTATCTGGGATATGTTCGTCCGGGTGTTACCGGAAATCCCCAAAGAGAGCGCCTTTAACAAACAGAGCATGAGCTGGAAACTGATGACTCTGCTGCCGCAATTGCTGGAGCGCGAAGACTTTACCCTGTTGCGGCATTATCTGACTGACGATAGCGACAAGCGAAAACTGTTCCAGCTTTCCTCAAAAGCGGCGGACCTGTTTGACCAGTATCTGGTCTATCGTCCGGACTGGCTGGCACAGTGGGAAACAGGACATTTGGTTGAAGGGCTGGGAGAAGCACAGGCCTGGCAAGCCCCGTTGTGGAAGGCGCTGGTGGAATATACCCATGAACTCGGACAACCGCGCTGGCACCGCGCGAATCTCTATCAGCGCTTTATCGAAACGCTGGAGTCCGCGACGACCTGCCCGCCGGGGTTACCTTCGCGCGTCTTTATATGCGGTATTTCCGCGTTACCGCCTGTTTATCTCCAGGCGCTCCAGGCGCTGGGTAAACATATTGAAATCCATCTCCTGTTTACCAACCCCTGCCGTTATTACTGGGGCGATATTAAAGATCCTGCTTATCTGGCGAAACTGCTGACTCGTCAGCGTCGACACAGTTTTGAAGATCGCGAATTGCCGCTATTTCGCGATAGCGAAAATGCCGGACAGCTCTTTAACAGCGATGGTGAACAGGATGTCGGCAACTCGCTGCTGGCCTCATGGGGGAAGCTTGGGCGCGACTACATTTATCTCCTTTCTGACCTGGAGAGCAGCCAGGAGCTGGACGCTTTTGTCGATGTGACGCCAGATAACCTGCTGCATAACATTCAGTCTGACATTCTGGAACTGGAAAACCGCGCCGTTGCGGGTGTGAACATCGAAGAGTTTTCCCGTAGCGATAACAAACGCCCGCTTGATCCACTGGATAGCAGTATCACATTCCACGTTTGCCATAGCCCGCAGCGTGAAGTTGAAGTTTTACACGATCGCTTGCTGGCGATGCTGGAGGAAGCCCCGACACTTACTCCGCGCGACATCATCGTGATGGTGGCTGATATCGACAGCTACAGTCCGTTTATTCAGGCAGTGTTTGGTAGCGCACCTGCGGATCGTTACCTGCCTTACGCCATTTCCGACCGTCGTGCGCGGCAGTCACATCCGGTACTGGAAGCGTTTATCAGCCTGTTATCACTGCCTGACAGTCGCTTTGTGTCAGAGGATGTGCTGGCGCTGCTGGATGTGCCGGTGCTGGCGGCGCGGTTTGACATCACCGAAGAAGGGCTGCGTTATTTACGCCAGTGGGTCAACGAATCCGGCATTCGTTGGGGGATAGATGACGACAACGTTCGCGAGCTGGAACTCCCCGCCACCGGACAACACACCTGGCGATTTGGCCTGACGCGTATGTTGCTGGGCTACGCGATGGAGAGCGCGCAGGGCGAGTGGCAATCGGTTCTACCTTATGATGAATCGAGCGGCTTAATTGCAGAACTGGTGGGGCATCTGGCTTCACTGCTAATGCAGCTAAACATCTGGCGTCGCGGGCTGGCACAGGAGCGTCCGCTAGAAGAGTGGTTGCCGGTTTGTCGCGATATGCTCAACGCCTTCTTCCTGCCGGATGCGGAAACCGAAGCGGCGATGACGCTGATCGAACAACAATGGCAGGCGATTATCGCCGAAGGTTTAGGTGCGCAGTATGGCGACGCGGTGCCGCTGTCACTATTGCGTGATGAACTGGCACAGCGTCTGGATCAAGAACGTATCAGCCAGCGTTTTCTCGCCGGACCGGTTAACATTTGTACTCTGATGCCAATGCGTTCAATTCCGTTCAAAGTGGTTTGCCTGCTGGGAATGAACGACGGCGTTTATCCACGTCAGCTTGCGCCATTGGGCTTTGACCTGATGAGCCAGAAACCGAAGCGTGGCGACCGTAGCCGTCGCGATGACGACCGCTACCTGTTCCTGGAAGCGTTAATTTCCGCGCAGCAAAAACTCTATATCAGCTATATCGGGCGTTCCATTCAGGATAACAGTGAACGTTTCCCGTCGGTACTGGTGCAGGAACTGATCGACTACATCGGGCAAAGTCATTATCTACCGGGCGATGAAGCGCTCAACTGTGATGAAAGCGAGGCAAGGGTAAAAGCGCATCTTACTTGCCTCCATACCCGGATGCCGTTTGATCCGCAAAACTACCAGCCAGGCGAACGACAAAGCTATGCTCGTGAATGGCTACCTGCGGCCAGCCAGGCTGGTAAAGCACATTCTGAATTTGTTCAGCCGCTGCCGTTTACCTTACCGGAAACCGTGCCGCTGGAAACGCTACAACGATTCTGGGCACATCCGGTGCGGGCGTTCTTCCAGATGCGTTTGCAGGTGAACTTCCATACTGAAGACAGCGAAATCCCAGACACCGAGCCATTTATTCTGGAAGGACTTAGCCGTTATCAAATCAATCAGCAGTTATTGAATGCACTGGTTGAGCAGGATGATGCCGAACGCTTGTTCCGCCGCTTCCGGGCGGCAGGGGATTTACCGTATGGCGCTTTTGGTGAAATTTTCTGGGAAACACAGTGCCAGGAGATGCAGCAGCTTGCCGACAGAGTCATTGCCTGTCGCCAGCCGGGGCAGAGTATGGAAATTGATCTCGCCTGCAACGGTGTGCAGATAACTGGCTGGTTGCCGCAGGTGCAGCCGGATGGCCTGTTGCGCTGGCGTCCCTCTTTATTAAGTGTGGCGCAGGGAATGCAACTTTGGCTGGAACACCTTGTCTACTGTGCCAGCGGTGGTAATGGCGAAAGTCGCCTTTTTCTACGCAAAGACGGTGAGTGGCGTTTTCCGCCGCTTGCAGCCGAACAGGCTTTGCATTACCTCTCACAACTGATTGAGGGGTATCGTGAAGGAATGTCCGCGCCATTGCTGGTGTTACCTGAAAGTGGCGGCGCGTGGCTAAAAACCTGTTATGACGCGCAAAACGATGCCATGCTGGATGACGATTCCACGTTGCAAAAAGCCCGTACGAAATTCCTTCAGGCTTACGAAGGCAACATGATGGTGCGTGGCGAAGGTGATGATATCTGGTATCAACGGCTCTGGCGGCAATTAACACCAGAGACAATGGAGGCCATCGTTGAACAGTCGCAACGTTTCCTGTTACCGCTGTTTCGCTTTAATCAGTCATGAGTGTTGTATAAAAATTGCGCAATCTATCTGCTTACTTTATGATGCGCACCAGTCACGGACTGATGGTTATATAAACATAGGCTGGCTCGTGCAGCACAAGATTAAATTCTGGCAGATGATTTGCGTTAACCTGTTGAATCTGTCCAGAAAATAAAGTTGATTATGAGGTCCGTGAATGCCCCGCAGCACCTGGTTCAAAGCATTATTGTTGTTTGTTGCCCTCTGGGCACCATTAAGTCAGGCAGAAACGGGATGGCAGCCGATTCAGGAAACCATCCGTAAAAGTGATAAAGATAACCGCCAGTATCAGGCTATACGTCTGGATAACGGTATGGTGGTCTTGCTGGTTTCTGATCCGCAGGCAGTTAAATCGCTCTCGGCGCTGGTAGTGCCCGTTGGGTCGCTGGAAGATCCCGAGGCGTACCAGGGGCTGGCACATTACCTTGAACATATGAGTCTGATGGGGTCGAAAAAGTACCCGCAGGCTGACAGTCTGGCCGAATATCTCAAAATGCACGGCGGTAGTCACAATGCCAGCACTGCGCCGTATCGCACGGCTTTCTATCTGGAAGTTGAGAACGACGCCTTGCCCGGTGCGGTAGACCGCCTGGCCGATGCTATTGCAGAACCCTTGCTCGACAAGAAATACGCCGAACGTGAGCGTAATGCAGTGAACGCTGAATTAACCATGGCGCGTACGCGTGACGGGATGCGCATGGCACAGGTCAGCGCAGAAACCATTAACCCGGCACACCCCGGTTCAAAGTTTTCTGGTGGTAACCTCGAAACTTTAAGCGACAAACCTGGTAATCCGGTGCAGCAGGCGCTGAAAGATTTCCACGAGAAGTACTATTCCGCCAATTTGATGAAGGCGGTTATTTACAGTAATAAACCGCTGCCGGAGTTGGCAAAAATGGCGGCGGACACCTTTGGTCGCGTGCCGAACAAAGAGAGCAAAAAACCGGAAATCACCGTGCCGGTAGTCACCGACGCGCAAAAGGGCATTATCATTCATTACGTCCCTGCGCTGCCGCGTAAAGTGTTGCGCGTTGAGTTTCGCATCGATAACAACTCAGCGAAGTTCCGTAGTAAAACCGATGAATTGATTACCTATCTGATTGGCAATCGCAGCCCAGGTACACTTTCTGACTGGCTGCAAAAGCAGGGATTAGTTGAGGGCATTAGCGCCAACTCCGATCCTATCGTCAACGGCAACAGCGGCGTATTAGCGATCTCTGCGTCTTTAACTGATAAAGGCCTGGCTAATCGCGATCAGGTTGTGGCGGCAATTTTTAGCTATCTCAATCTGTTACGTGAAAAAGGCATTGATAAACAATACTTCGATGAACTGGCGAATGTGCTGGATATCGACTTCCGTTATCCGTCGATCACCCGTGATATGGATTACGTCGAATGGCTGGCAGATACCATGATTCGCGTTCCTGTTGAGCATACGCTGGATGCAGTCAATATTGCCGATCGGTACGATGCTAAAGCAGTAAAGGAACGTCTGGCGATGATGACGCCGCAGAATGCGCGTATCTGGTATATCAGCCCGAAAGAGCCGCACAACAAAACGGCTTACTTTGTCGATGCGCCGTATCAGGTCGATAAAATCAGCGCACAAACTTTCGCCGACTGGCAGAAAAAAGCCGCCGACATTGCGCTCTCTTTGCCAGAGCTTAACCCTTATATTCCTGATGATTTCTCGCTGATTAAGTCAGAGAAGAAATACGACCATCCAGAGCTGATTGTTGATGAGTCGAATCTGCGCGTGGTGTATGCGCCAAGCCGTTATTTTGCCAGCGAGCCCAAAGCTGATGTCAGCCTGATTTTGCGTAATCCGAAAGCCATGGACAGCGCCCGCAATCAGGTGATGTTTGCGCTCAATGATTATCTCGCAGGGCTGGCGCTTGATCAGTTAAGCAACCAGGCGTCGGTTGGTGGCATAAGTTTTTCCACCAACGCTAACAACGGCCTTATGATTAATGCTAATGGTTACACCCAGCGTCTGCCGCAGCTGTTCCAGGCATTGCTCGAGGGGTACTTTAGCTATACCGCTACGGAAGAGCAGCTTGAGCAGGCGAAGTCCTGGTATAACCAGATGATGGATTCCGCAGAAAAGGGTAAAGCGTTTGAGCAGGCGATTATGCCCGCGCAGATGCTCTCGCAAGTGCCGTACTTCTCGCGAGATGAACGGCGTAAAATTTTGCCCTCCATTACGTTGAAAGAGGTGCTGGCCTATCGCGACGCCTTAAAATCAGGGGCTCGACCAGAGTTTATGGTTATCGGCAACATGACCGAGGCCCAGGCAACAACGCTGGCACGCGATGTGCAAAAACAGTTGGGCGCTGATGGTTCAGAGTGGTGTCGAAACAAAGATGTAGTGGTCGATAAAAAACAATCCGTCATCTTTGAAAAAGCCGGTAACAGCACCGACTCCGCACTGGCAGCGGTATTTGTACCGACTGGCTACGATGAATACACCAGCTCAGCCTATAGCTCTCTGTTGGGGCAGATCGTACAGCCGTGGTTCTACAATCAGTTGCGTACCGAAGAACAATTGGGCTATGCCGTGTTTGCGTTTCCAATGAGCGTGGGGCGTCAGTGGGGCATGGGCTTCCTTTTGCAAAGCAATGATAAACAGCCTTCATTCTTGTGGGAGCGTTACAAGGCGTTTTTCCCAACCGCAGAGGCAAAATTGCGAGCGATGAAGCCAGATGAGTTTGCGCAAATCCAGCAGGCGGTAATTACCCAGATGCTGCAGGCACCGCAAACGCTCGGCGAAGAAGCATCGAAGTTAAGTAAAGATTTCGATCGCGGCAATATGCGCTTCGATTCGCGTGATAAAATCGTGGCCCAGATAAAACTGCTGACGCCGCAAAAACTTGCTGATTTCTTCCATCAGGCGGTGGTCGAGCCGCAAGGCATGGCTATTCTGTCGCAGATTTCCGGCAGCCAGAACGGGAAAGCCGAATATGTGCATCCTGAAGGCTGGAAAGTGTGGGAGAACGTCAGCGCGTTGCAGCAAACAATGCCCCTGATGAGTGAAAAGAATGAGTGATGTCGCCGAGACACTAGATCCTTTGCGCTTGCCCTTACAGGGCGAGCGCCTGATTGAAGCCTCTGCCGGCACAGGCAAAACCTTTACGATTGCGGCGCTCTATTTGCGCCTGTTACTTGGACTAGGCGGTTCCGCCGCCTTTCCCCGCCCGCTGATCGTTGAAGAACTGCTGGTGGTCACCTTTACCGAGGCTGCCACGGCAGAATTGCGCGGTCGTATCCGTAGCAATATCCACGAGTTGCGCATCGCCTGTCTGCGTGAAACCACCGACAATCCACTGTACGAACGCCTGCTGGAAGAGATCGACGATAAAGCGCAAGCCGCGCAGTGGTTGTTGTTAGCCGAACGGCAGATGGATGAAGCGGCAGTCTTTACTATTCACGGCTTTTGCCAGCGCATGCTCAACCTGAATGCCTTTGAATCCGGCATGCTGTTTGAGCAGCAGCTGATTGAAGATGAGTCTCTGCTACGCTACCAGGCCTGCGCCGATTTCTGGCGTCGCCACTGCTACCCGCTGCCGCGTGAAATAGCCCAGGTCGTCTTTGAAACCTGGAAAGGGCCGCAGGCGTTGCTGCGCGATATTAATCGTTATCTGCAAGGCGAACCGCCGGTTATCAAAGCACCGCCGCCCGATGATGAAACGCTGGCTTCCCGCCACGCGCAAATTGTGGCGCGTATTGATACGGTAAAACAGCAGTGGCGCGACGCAGTGGGTGAACTGGATGCGCTGATCGAATCTTCTGGTATTGATCGACGCAAGTTTAACCGTAGCAATCAGGCTAAATGGATCGAAAAGATCAGCGCCTGGGCAGAAGAAGAGACAAACAGTTATCAGTTGCCGGAGTCGCTGGAAAAATTCTCCCAGCGTTTCTTAGAAGATCGCACGAAGGCCGGGGGGGAAACCCCGCGACATCCACTGTTTGAGGCGATCGATCAACTGCTTGCAGAACCATTGTCGATCCGCGATCTGTTGATCACCCGCGCATTGGCTGAGATCCGCGAAACAGTAGCGCGTGAAAAACGCCGCCGTGGCGAATTGGGTTTTGATGACATGTTAAGTCGGCTCGATTCCGCGCTGCGTAGCGAAAGCGGCGAGGTGTTGGCAGCGGCGATCCGTACGCGATTCCCGGTGGCAATGATCGATGAATTTCAGGATACCGACCCCCAGCAGTACCGAATTTTTCGCCGTATCTGGCACCATCAGCCGGAAACCGCATTGTTGCTGATTGGCGACCCGAAGCAGGCCATATATGCATTCCGGGGTGCGGATATCTTCACTTATATGAAGGCGCGTAGTGAAGTTCATGCCCACTACACTTTAGACACCAACTGGCGCTCCGCACCTGGAATGGTGAACAGTGTGAACAAGCTTTTCAGCCAGACTGATGACACGTTCATGTTTCGCGAAATACCGTTTATTCCAGTGAAATCAGCCGGGAAAAATCAGGCGTTACGTTTTGTATTTAAAGGTGAAACGCAGCCTGCGATGAAAATGTGGCTGATGGAAGGCGAAAGCTGCGGCGTTGGCGACTATCAAAGTACCATGGCGCAGGTATGTGCTGCGCAAATCCGCGACTGGCTACAAGCCGGACAGCGGGGCGAAGCGTTGCTGATGAACGGCGACGACGCGCGTCCGGTGCGTGCTTCGGACATCAGCGTGCTGGTGCGCAGCCGCCAGGAGGCCGCCCAGGTGCGCGATGCCTTAACGTTGCTGGAAATCCCTTCCGTTTACCTTTCGAACCGCGACAGTGTTTTTGAAACTCTGGAAGCGCAGGAAATGCTTTGGTTGTTGCAGGCGGTGATGACGCCCGAACGTGAGAACACCCTGCGCAGTGCGCTGGCAACGTCAATGATGGGGCTGAATGCGCTGGATATTGAAACGCTGAATAATGACGAACATGCGTGGGATGCGGTAGTCGAAGAGTTCGATGGTTATCGGCAAATCTGGCGCAAACGTGGCGTTATGCCGATGCTGCGGGCGCTGATGTCGGCGCGTAACATTGCAGAAAACTTGCTGGCAACGGCAGGCGGTGAGCGGCGTCTTACCGATATCTTGCATATCAGCGAACTGCTTCAAGAAGCCGGAACGCAGCTGGAAAGTGAACATGCGCTGGTACGCTGGTTATCGCAACATATCCTCGAGCCAGACAGTAATGCCTCCAGCCAACAAATGCGCCTCGAAAGTGATAAACATCTGGTGCAGATTGTCACGATCCATAAATCGAAAGGGCTGGAATATCCGCTGGTCTGGTTGCCATTTATTACCAATTTCCGCGTCCAGGATCAGGCGTTTTATCACGATCGCCACTCGTTTGAGGCAGTTTTGGATCTTAATGCTGCGCCAGAAAGCGTCGACCTCGCGGAGGTCGAACGTCTGGCGGAAGATCTGCGTTTGCTTTACGTGGCGCTGACGCGTTCGGTTTGGCATTGCAGTCTCGGCGTTGCACCGCTGGTGCGCCGTCGTGGCGATAAAAAAGGTGACACCGACGTCCACCAAAGTGCGCTCGGGCGTTTGCTGCAAAAAGGGGAACCGCAAGATGCGGCAGGGCTTCGCACCTGTATTGAAGCGTTATGCGATGATGATATTGCCTGGCAAACGGCACAAACTGGTGATAACCAGCCCTGGCAGGTTAATGATGCTTTAACTGCAGAACTGAATGCGAGGACACTACAACGATTGCCCGGCGATAACTGGCGTGTCACCAGCTACTCCGGCTTGCAGCAGCGTGGTCACGGTATCGCTCAGGATCTGATGCCACGGCTGGATGTTGATGCCGCAGGCGTGGTCAGCGTCGTTGAAGAACCGACGTTAACACCGCATCAGTTCCCGCGCGGTGCGTCACCGGGGACATTCTTGCACAGTTTGTTTGAAGACCTCGATTTTACCCAGCCGGTTGACCCGAACTGGGTACAGGAAAAACTGGAACTCGGCGGCTTTGAATCGCAGTGGGAACCGGTGTTGACCGAGTGGATCACGGCTGTCCTCCAGGCACCTCTCAATGAAACGGGTGTTAGCCTGAGTCAGCTTTCCGACCGCGATAAACAGGTGGAGATGGAGTTTTACCTGCCGATTAGCGAACCGCTCATCGCCAGCCAGCTTGATGCACTAATTCGCCAGTTTGACCCGCTATCCGCTGGCTGCCCGCCGCTGGAGTTCATGCAGGTACGCGGCATGTTAAAAGGCTTTATCGACCTGGTATTCCGCCACGAAGGGCGTTATTACCTGCTCGACTATAAATCCAACTGGCTGGGTGAAGACAGTTCGGCTTACACCCAACAGGCTATGGCAGCAGCGATGCAGGCACACCGCTATGATCTGCAATATCAGCTTTATACCCTGGCGCTGCATCGTTATCTGCGCCATCGCATTGCTGATTACGACTATGATCTTCACTTTGGCGGCGTTATCTATCTGTTCCTGCGTGGCGTTGATAAAGAACATCCGCAACAAGGGATTTACACAACCCGACCCAACGCCGGGTTGATTGCCCTGATGGATGAGATGTTTGCCGGTATGACCCTGGAGGAGGCGTAATGAAATTGCAAAAGCAATTACTGGAAGCTGTGGAGCACAAACAGCTACGCCCGCTGGATGTGCAATTTGCCCTGACCGTGGCGGGAGATGAACATCCTGCCGTCACCCTCGCGGCGGCACTGTTAAGTCATGATGCCGGAGAGGGACACGTCTGTTTGCCGCTTTCACGACTGGAAAATAACGAGGCGTCGAATCCGCTGTTGGCGACCTGTGTCAGTGAAATCGGTGAGCTACAAAATTGGGAAGAATGCTTGCTGGCTTCTCAAGCGGTCAGCAGGGGAGATGAACCCACGCCGATGATCCTCTGTGGCGATCGTCTTTATTTGAATCGCATGTGGTGTAACGAGCGGACGGTAGCGCGCTTCTTCAATGAGGTGAATCATACCATTGAGGTTGATGAAGCTCTACTGGCGCAAACCCTGGACAAACTTTTTCCAGTAAGCGATGAAATTAACTGGCAAAAAGTTGCAGCGGCAGTGGCGCTGACGCGGCGGATCTCGGTGATTTCCGGCGGCCCAGGCACCGGTAAAACGACCACCGTGGCGAAGTTGCTGGCAGCGTTAATTCAAATGGCCGACGGCGAACGCTGCCGTATCCGTCTGGCTGCACCAACGGGTAAAGCTGCCGCGCGCTTAACCGAATCTCTCGGCAAGGCTTTGCGACAGTTACCGCTGACCGATGAACAAAAGAAACGCATTCCGGAAGATGCCAGCACTTTGCACCGATTGCTGGGCGCGCAGCCGGGTAGCCAGCGTTTACGTCATCATGCCGGTAACCCGCTGCATCTTGATGTGCTGGTGGTAGATGAAGCGTCAATGATCGATCTGCCTATGATGTCGAGACTGATCGACGCCTTGCCAGATCATGCGCGAGTGATCTTTCTCGGCGATCGTGATCAACTGGCCTCGGTTGAGGCTGGGGCTGTGCTGGGCGATATCTGCGCTTATGCCAACGCGGGCTTTACCGCCGAGCGTGCCAGGCAGCTAAGCCGCCTGACGGGGACTCACGTTCCGGCAGGAACCGGCACAGAAGCGGCATCTTTGCGCGACAGTCTCTGCCTGCTGCAAAAAAGCTATCGTTTCGGCAGCGATTCTGGCATTGGTCAGTTAGCTGCGGCGATCAACCGTGGTGATAAAACGGCAGTGAAAACCGTTTTTCAGCAGGATTTTACTGATATCGAAAAACGACTTTTACAGAGCGGCGAAGATTATATTGCGATGCTTGAGGAAGCTCTTGCGGGTTACGGACGTTATCTGGATCTGCTGCAAGCGCGTGCCGAGCCGGATTTAATCATTCAGGCGTTCAATGAGTACCAGCTTTTGTGCGCCCTGCGGGAAGGGCCGTTTGGCGTGGCTGGACTGAATGAGCGAATTGAACAGTTTATGCAACAGAAGCGCAAAATTCATCGTCATCCGCACTCTCGTTGGTACGAAGGCCGACCGGTGATGATTGCCCGTAATGACAGCGCGCTTGGGTTGTTTAATGGCGATATCGGTATTGCGCTGGATCGCGGGCAGGGGACGCGCGTCTGGTTTGCGATGCCGGACGGCAATATTAAGTCTGTGCAACCGAGTCGCTTGCCAGAGCACGAAACTACGTGGGCGATGACGGTACATAAATCGCAGGGATCGGAGTTCGACCATGCGGCGTTGATTTTACCGAGCCAACGCACGCCGGTAGTAACGCGAGAGCTGGTATACACCGCGGTGACCCGCGCGCGTCGTCGTCTGTCGCTGTATGCCGATGAGCGTATATTAAGTGCGGCAATCGCCACTCGTACTGAGCGGCGCAGTGGTCTGGCGGCGTTGTTTAGTTCGCGGGAATAAACGTAATTGCCGGATGCGACGCACGAGTGTTACGCCTGCCGCATCCGGTGATTTTCATCGCTTACCCTAAATCCGCCATCAACACTTTGGATTTACGCTGGTAGTTGTACAACTGCTTTTTGCTCTCGGGCAGTAAATCAATATCCACCGGGGTAAATCCACGTTCCTGGAACCAGTGAATACTGCGCGTGGTCAGCACAAACAATTTGCTTAAGCCGCTCTGCTTCGCCTGAGCGGCAATGCGTTCCAGCAGAACCTCGCCCCGTGATGAACTGCGGTAATCCGGGTGAACTGCCACACAGGCCATTTCCCCAATCTTCTCTTCCGGGAACGGATAGAGCGCGGCGCAGGCAATAGTCGTGTTATCGCGCTGAATAATGGTGAATTTGTCGATTTCCATCTCCAGCTGCTCGCGAGAACGGCGCACCAGAATACCTTGCTGCTCCAGCGGGCGAATCAACTCCAGAATACCGCCAATATCGTTGATTGTTGCGCGACGAATCTGCTCGGCGCTTTCCATCACAATCTGCGTACCGATACCGTCGCGTGAGAACAACTCTTGCAACAGCGCGCCATCTTCCTGATAACTGATTAAATGACAGCGGCGCACGCCGCTGCGGCAGGCTTTCACTGCGCCACGCAAAAAGCGCACCGTACCGGAGTTGTAATCGCCTTTCTCTTCCTGGGCTTCTACCCGTGCTTGCGCTTCGTTAGGGAAAAGTTCGGAGACAATATCACCGTCGTCATTAGTAACGCCCTGGGAAGAGCAAAAACCAATCATCTTTTCAGCTTTCAGTTTGATGGCTAGTTGAGTGGCAATCTCTTCCGAGGTCAGATTAAAGCTCTCGCCAGTGACTGAAACAGCGACCGGCCCCATTAGCACTATTGCACCGCTTTCCAGTTGACGATGGAGCGCGTCTTCATCAATCCGCCGGATACGCCCGCTATGGCAGTAATCCACGCCGTCATCGACGCCCAGCGGCTGGGCAATAATAAAATTGCCACTAACGACGTTGATATGCGCGCCCTGCAGCGGCGTGTTATTGAGACTCATTGACAGGCGAGCAGTAATATCCAGTTGCAATGTTCCCGCAGCCTGCTTCACCAGTTCCAGTGTTTTGGCGTCGGTCACACGTATATTCTTGTGATACAGCGGTTCGTGGTGATGCGCAGCCAGATTTGCGTCGATCTGCGGACGTGCGCCATAGACCACCACCAGACGGATGCCGAGGCTGTGCAACAACCCGATATCATTAACGATACTGGAGAAATTCTCATGCTCAATGGCTTCACCGCCGAGCATGATGACAAACGTTTTTCCCCGGTGGGTATTGATATAGGGAACCGAATGGCGGAATCCCTCGACCAGCTCGGTTTTACGTTCCTTTACCACGGCACACCCCTTTGCATGATTATTTGAAATTATTGTATTTTTATTCTGTTTTTTCGCAGGGTGCAAGTGTAAATTTTATGCGAGAGCGACTTTTTTATCAGTAATGCCGTGAATATAAAAAGAATGTTTACCGTTTATTAGATGACAGATTATGCGTCTTTCGCTAAAGTTTCCGGTCAAATTAGTCGTTTACTTGTTACACAGCTTAGATTTCTTTTGCTCGGGAGAGGCATGTCAGGATCCAACACTGCAATCAGCCGTCGTCGTTTACTGCAAGGCGCGGGCGCTATGTGGCTATTGAGCGTAAGTCAGGTCAGCCTGGCTGCGGTTAGCCAGGTCGTGGCGGTGCGCGTCTGGCCTGCGTCCAGCTACACCCGCGTGACGGTAGAATCAAATCGTCAGCTGAAATATAAGCAGTTCGCGTTGAGTAACCCTGAACGCGTGGTGGTGGATATCGAAGATGTAAACCTGAACTCGGTACTCAAGGGGATGGCGGCACAAATTCGTGCAGACGACCCGTTCATCAAGTCGGCGCGCGTCGGGCAATTTGACCCGCAAACCGTACGCATGGTTTTTGAATTAAAGCAAAACGTAAAACCGCAGCTGTTTGCCCTTGCGCCGGTCGCCGGGTTTAAAGAGCGTCTGGTGATGGACCTCTATCCGGCCAATGCACAGGATATGCAGGACCCGCTGCTGGCGCTGCTGGAGGATTACAACAAAGGCGACCTCGAAAAGCAGGTGCCGCCAGCGCAAAGTGGTCCACAACCGGGTAAAGCAGGGCGCGATCGTCCGATTGTCATTATGCTTGACCCTGGCCACGGTGGCGAAGACTCCGGTGCGGTGGGGAAATACAAAACGCGCGAAAAAGATGTGGTATTGCAAATAGCTCGCCGTTTGCGCTCTCTGATCGAGGAAGAGGGCAATATGAAGGTGTACATGACGCGCAATGAAGACATCTTCATTCCGTTGCAAGTGCGCGTAGCAAAAGCCCAGAAACAGCGTGCTGACCTGTTTGTCTCTATCCATGCCGACGCCTTTACCAGTCGTCAGCCGAGCGGTTCCTCGGTGTTTGCGCTCTCAACCAAAGGCGCAACCAGTACTGCGGCAAAATATCTGGCACAAACCCAGAACGCCTCGGACTTGATTGGTGGCGTGAGCAAAAGCGGTGACCGCTATGTCGACCACACCATGTTCGATATGGTGCAGTCGCTGACTATTGCTGACAGCCTTAAGTTTGGTAAAGCGGTACTGAATAAGCTCGGAAAAATCAACAAGCTGCATAAAAATCAAGTTGAACAGGCCGGGTTTGCCGTACTAAAGGCACCAGATATTCCCTCCATTCTGGTCGAAACGGCGTTTATCAGTAACGTTGAGGAAGAGCGTAAACTGAAAACGGCGACTTTCCAGCAGGAAGTTGCGGAGTCTATTCTTGCGGGGATTAAAGCGTATTTTGCCGATGGGGCAACGCTGGCGAGAAGGGGATGATAAAAAGGCGCTGAATGGCGCTTTTTTTATGGGAGATCAGAAACAAAAAAACACCCGTTAGGGTGTTCAATAATTGGTTGCGGGGGCCGGATTTGAACCGACGACCTTCGGGTTATGAGCCCGACGAGCTACCAGGCTGCTCCACCCCG
>NZ_JBDYCV010000030.1:0-39798 GCF_040495915.1 Shigella sp. FJ200513
TTCATTGGAGCACCTGTGTTGTTCTGAGGTGAGCATATCACCTCTGTTCAGGTGGCCAAATTCAGTGTGCCACTTCAACTAGGCTTGAAAAAACTACAGATGACTGGCGCTCCTGTGTGAAAACTGCCGGTCTATCCCCCTGCTCATTATTCAGAATTGACGTAGAGTCGCCTATAGTTGAGTCATCAGTAAGGTTATTATCATCAATCAGCTTAATCAGACCAGAGGTATCACCAGTGTCGACTCTCTGCTGTGCTGCGGTCAGGACTTCCAGCGCTAACCTTATGCCCTTCTGCTGGTCCAGACTCAAGGCTTGCGTAGCGGCTAGCTCCTTCAGGTTGGACTTCTCGTCGACCAGAGTAGCGACCTCAAGTCCATTCCAGTAATCGTCACTAGCGTCTGTCAGGAACTGCTCAGCCATAGACCGGAGATGCTCTGTAAGCTCCTGTAGTGAGACTTCAGGCCTATCCAACATGAAGGCCTTAGCGGTGGCTGCAAGCTCTCTCTGACGCATTGTGGCTACTCTCCTGTCTGTGCTGCGGGTCGATACTGAAAGAAACGGTGTGGTCTGTCCCTTGAGTCTGAAGCGGATAGTATATCGACCATTGGCTCTGCGGACTAACTGAGGCTTAGCTACGCTGAGTAGATTGATTTGTGTCAGCCTTGTGTCAGGGCTTGAGGTGTAGACTTGCTGATACCGATAGGGAGACCCAGAGAAAGAACTGGATGGATATACAGTGTTATCATGATTAATGTCAGTCATATCAGGACCTTAAGTAGCATTGAGTCAACTACTTCAAGTCCATCCATCCGTCTGGCAATGGAGTCCATCTGGAACTACGCGGGAAATACCCTCGTTAATCAGCATTCTGACATCAACAAAACGCATGAAATTCTGCAGGACGAATCGAAATGCGAAATGATTGTGGTCATCGAAAACTTTATGACCTCATCGGCAAAATATGCCGACATTCTGCTGGAAGACCTGATGACCGTTGAGCAGGAAGATATTATTCCTAACGACTACGCCGGTAACATGGGATATCTCATTTTCCTCCAGCCAGTCACCAGCGAAAAATTCGAACGTAAACCGATTTACTGGATCCTGAGTGAAGTCGCGAAACGTCTTGGACCTGACGTCTATCAAAAGTTCACAGAAGGTCGCACGCAGGAACAATGGTTACAACATCTGTACGCCAAAATGCTTGCCAAAGATCCGGCGTTACCGTCTTACGACGAACTGAAAAAAATGGGTATCTATAAGCGTAAAGATCCCAATGGCCATTTTGTCGCCTACAAAGCATTTCGTGACGACCCCGAGGCAAATCCACTTAAAACGCCTTCCGGTAAGATTGAAATTTATTCCAGCAAGCTGGCGGAAATTGCCCGTACCTGGGAACTGGAAAAAGATGAAGTGATAAGCCCACTGCCAGTTTATGCCTCAACCTTTGAAGGCTGGGACTCCCCTGAACGTAGAACCTTCCCACTGCAACTGTTTGGTTTCCATTACAAATCCCGTACTCACTCGACCTACGGCAACATTGATGTCCTGAAGGCAGCCTGCCGTCAGGAGGTGTGGATCAACCCTATAGATGCACAGAAACGTGGGATTGCCAACGGCGATATGGTGCGGGTGTTTAACCATCGTGGCGAAGTTCGGCTACCAGCCAAAGTAACACCACGCATTCTCCCTGGAGTTAGCGCTATGGGCCAGGGAGCCTGGCACGAGCCCAATATGTCTGGCGATAAAATCGACCATGGCGGATGTGTGAATACGCTAACCACTCTGCGCCCTTCACCACTGGCGAAGGGAAACCCGCAGCACACTAATCTGGTCGAGATCGAAAAAATATAACCCACTACAACCATAAATTCTGGCATGACATTTTGTTTGAAAAGCAATAAGTGAGTAATGATGAAAATCCATACCACAGAGGCGCTCATGAAGGCTGAAATCAGCCATAGAAGTCTGATGAAAACCTCCGCACTTGGCAGTCTCGCGCTGGCAAGCAGTGCTTTCACTCTGCCATTTTCCCAAATGGTCCGGGCGGCAGAGGCTCCGGTAGAAGAGAAAACGGTCTGGAGTTCCTGCACCGTTAACTGCGGGAGCCGCTGTCTGCTACGTTTGCATGTGAAAGATGACACCGTGTACTGGGTGGAGTCTGATACGACAGGTGACGACGTTTACGGTAATCATCAGGTTCGGGCATGTTTACGCGGGCGCTCTATCCGCCGACGGATGAATCATCCTGACAGGTTGAAATATCCCATGAAGCGCGTCGGCGAGCGCGGTGAAGGTAAATTTGAACGGATAAGTTGGGACGAAGCCCTGGATACCATCAGTGATAATCTTCGGCGGATCCTGAAAGATTACGGCAATGAGGCTGTACATGTCCTGTACGGAACAGGCGTAGATGGCGGAAATATCACCAACTCGAACGTCCCGTACCGTCTGATGAACTCTTGCGGGGGTTTTCTCAGTCGCTATGGCAGCTACAGTACCGCACAGATCAGTGCCGCAATGAGTTATATGTTCGGTGCCAATGATGGCAACAGCCCGGATGATATCGCCAATACGAAACTGGTCGTTATGTTCGGAAATAACCCGGCAGAAACGCGGATGAGCGGCGGTGGTGTCACTTACTACGTCGAGCAAGCCCGCGAACGTTCAAACGCACGCATGATCGTCATCGATCCACGCTATAACGACACAGCTGCCGGGCGTGAAGATGAATGGCTGCCCATTCGCCCTGGCACCGATGGCGCACTGGCCTGTGCGATTGCCTGGGTACTGATTACTGAAAACATGGTCGATCAGCCATTTCTCGACAAATATTGTGTTGGTTACGATGAAAAAACGCTGCCCGCCAACGCACCACGTAACGCGCATTATAAAGCCTATATTCTGGGCGAAGGGCCTGACGGCATAGCTAAAACGCCGGAATGGGCAGCAAAAATCACCAGCATCCCGGCAGAAAAAATTATCCAGTTGGCACGAGAGATCGGTTCAGCAAAACCTGCTTATATTTGTCAGGGTTGGGGGCCACAACGACACTCCAACGGCGAACAAACGTCCCGCGCTATTGCCATGCTTTCCGTTCTTACCGGTAACGTCGGCATAAACGGCGGCAACTCAGGTGTACGCGAAGGTAGCTGGGATCTGGGGGTAGAATGGTTCCCGATGCTCGAGAATCCTGTTAAAACGCAGATTTCCGTTTTTACATGGACAGATGCCATCGACCATGGTACGAAAATGACCGCGACCCGTGATGGTGTTCGTGGAAAAGAAAAACTGGATGTCCCCATCAAGTTTTTATGGTGCTACGCCAGTAACACATTGATCAATCAACATGGCGACATCAATCACACCCATGAGGTGCTTCAGGATGACAGCAAGTGCGAGATGATTGTTGGCATTGACCACTTCATGACGGCCTCGGCTAAGTATTGCGATATCCTGTTGCCTGACCTGATGCCAACAGAGCAAGAAGACCTTATCTCTCATGAATCTGCAGGGAATATGGGCTATGTGATCCTCGCCCAACCCGCAACCTCAGCAAAATTTGAACGCAAACCCATCTACTGGATGCTGAGTGAAGTCGCCAAACCAAAGCGCGTACCCACTCCAGCTACGGCAATATTGATGTGTTACAGCAGGCCTGCCCACAAGAGGTGTGGATCAACCCCATTGATGCTCAGGCACGCGGTATCCGTCATGGCGATACCGTGCGGGTATTTAACAATAATGGAGAAATGCTGATTGCCGCAAAAGTGACTCCGCGTATTCTGCCTGGCGTTACCGCCATCGGGCAAGGTGCGTGGCTTAAAGCGGATATGTTTGGTGACCGGGTCGATCACGGCGGCAGTATCAATATTCTGACCTCTCACCGCCCTTCACCGCTGGCAAAGGGAAACCCGTCGCACAGCAATCTTGTCCAGATCGAAAAGGTTTAAGGAGTAGCCCATGACCACACAATATGGATTTTTTATCGATTCCAGCCGCTGTACTGGCTGTAAAACCTGCGAACTGGCGTGCAAAGATTTTAAAGATCTTGGCCCGGAAGTCAGTTTCCGCCGTATTTATGAATATGCTGGCGGCGACTGGCAGGAAGATAATGGCATCTGGCACCAGAACGTGTTCGCTTATTATCTCTCCATCTCCTGTAACCATTGCGATGACCCCGCATGTACAAAAGTCTGCCCCAGCGGCGCAATGCATAAGCGTGAAGATGGCTTTGTGGTGGTTGATGAAGATGTTTGTATCGGCTGCCGCTACTGCCACATGGCTTGTCCGTACGGCGCACCACAGTACAATGCTGAAAAAGGGCACATGACGAAGTGCGATGGTTGTTATTCGCGCGTCGCCGAGGGGAAACAACCCATATGCGTCGAATCCTGCCCGCTGCGTGCACTTGAGTTCGGTCCAATTGAAGAGCTGCGCCAGAAGCACGGCACTCTGGCTGCCGTCGCGCCACTGCCGCGCGCGCATTTCACAAAACCCAATATCGTTATCAAACCTAACGCCAACAGCCGCCCGACCGGCGATACCACTGGTTATCTGGCTAATCCGGAGGAAGTGTAAAATGGGAAATGGATGGCATGAATGGCCACTGGTTATCTTTACCGTATTGGGTCAATGCGTAGTAGGCGCGCTGATTGTTAGCGGAATTGGCTGGTTCGCCGCCAAAAATGACGCAGACCGTCAGCACATTGTTCGTGGCATGTTTTTCCTCTGGCTGTTGATGGGCATCGGGTTTATTGCCTCTGTCATGCACCTGGGATCGCCACTGCGAGCGTTTAACTCGCTGAATCGAATCGGAGCTTCTGGTCTGAGTAACGAGATTGCTGCCGGTTCCATATTTTTTGCCGTTGGCGGACTATGGTGGCTGGTGGCGGTCATCGGTAAAATGCCGCAAGCGTTGGGGAAACTCTGGTTACTTGTCAGCATGGCGCTCGGCGTCATTTTCGTCTGGATGATGACCTGCGTGTATCAAATCGACACCGTGCCAACCTGGCATAACGGTTACACTACGCTGGCTTTCTTCCTGACGGTATTGTTGAGCGGTCCAATACTTGCTGCCGCAATTCTGCGGGCAGCCCGCGTTACATTTAATACCACACCATTTGCCATCATTAGCGTTCTGGCGCTGATCGCTTGTGCCGAGGTGATTGTGCTGCAAGGTTTGTCTCTGGCGTCTATTCACTCATCCGTGCAACAAGCCAGCGCACTGGTACCAGATTACGCCTCCTTACAGGTCTGGCGTGTGGTATTGTTATGCGCAGGTCTTGGATGCTGGCTTTGTCCGCTCATTCGTCGCCGTGAACCTCACGTTGCCGGACTTGTTCTGGGGCTAATCCTCATACTTGTTGGTGAGATGATCGGGCGTGTGCTCTTTTATGGCCTGCACATGACAGTAGGAATGGCTATTGCAGGTTAACAAATTGGTGCGGGGCAACCCGCACATTTCAGGATGTTAGGAATGACCCATTTTTCACAGCAAGATAATTTTTCTGTCGCGGCGCGCGTGTTGGGCGCGCTGTTTTATTACGCTCCAGAGAGTGCGGAAGCCGCACCTCTGGTTGCGGTACTCACCAGTGACGGCTGGGAAACTCAGTGGCCTCTACCAGAAGCGTCATTAGCGCCGCTGGTGACGGCTTTTCAGACACAGTGTGAAGAGACTCACGCCCAGGCCTGGCAGCGTTTGTTTGTCGGCCCGTGGGCACTGCCGTCTCCGCCGTGGGGGTCGGTCTGGCTGGATCGCGAATCTGTGCTGTTTGGCGATTCAACATTGGCACTTCGTCAGTGGATGCGCGAGAAAGGCATTCAGTTTGAAATGAAGCAAAACGAACCGGAAGATCATTTTGGTTCACTGCTGTTGATGGCTGCGTGGTTGGCGGAGAATGGTCGCCAGACAGAATGCGAAGAATTGCTGGCATGGCACCTTTTTCCGTGGTCAACACGTTTTCTTGATGTTTTTATCGAAAAAGCAGAACACCCTTTCTACCGTGCACTGGGTGAACTGGCTCGCTTAACGCTGGCGCAATGGCAATCACAACTGTTGATTCCTGTCGCGGTTAAACCACTCTTTCGATAGGATCACCGTAATATTGCCGGATGGTGACGATTACGCACGATTCGGCAATAATACGTTACAATGTCACGTTTTTTTATCTCTTAAAGCACGCACTGCTTTTGCGGTTGGCCTCTTTTGCCGCAAAATAGTCGCCCGTGTTTCATTGCCCATTTCTGCTCATGCATCATCTACACATCTATCCGGATCTGCGCACTATGTTCCGCCGTCTGCTTATCGCAACAGTCGTCGGTATTCTCGCTGTCTTTGCCGTTGCCGGGTTTCGTCATGCGATGCTGCTACTGGAGTGGTTGTTCCTCAATAATGACTCCGGCAGTCTGGTCAATGCAGCGACAAACCTTTCCTCCTGGCGACGGCTGCTAACTCCGGCGCTCGGCGGACTGGCGGCGGGTTTGTTGCTGATGGGCTGGCAGAAATTTACCCAACAACGCCCTCATGCGCCGACCGATTACATGGAAGCGTTGCAAACCGATGGACAGTTCGATTACGCAGCAAGCCTGGTTAAATCGCTTGCCTCGCTGCTGGTAGTAACCAGCGGCAGTGCAATTGGTCGCGAAGGTGCGATGATTCTTTTAGCTGCCCTTGCCGCCTCCTGTTTTGCCCAACGTTTTACGCCACGCCAGGAATGGAAATTATGGATCGCCTGTGGGGCCGCGGCGGGAATGGCTGCGGCCTATCGTGCCCCGCTTGCTGGCAGTTTATTTATAGCCGAAGTGCTGTTTGGCACTATGATGTTGGCCTCTCTCGGCCCGGTGATTATTTCCGCCATCGTGGCATGGCTGGTTAGCAATCTGATTAATCATAGCGACGCGTTACTCTACAACGTACAACTCTCAGTGACGGTTCAGGCTCGTGACTATGCGCTGATTATCAGTACAGGTGTGCTGGCAGGTCTGTGCGGACCACTGTTGTTAACGTTAATGAACGCCTGTCATCGTGGATTTGTGAGTCTCAAACTTGCGCCGCCCTGGCAACTGGCACTAGGCGGGTTGATCGTGGGTCTGCTTTCCCTGTTCACACCTGCAGTGTGGGGCAACGGCTATAGCACCGTACAATCCTTTTTAACCGCCCCACCACTGTTAATGATCATTGCCGGGATCTTCCTTTGTAAACTGTGTGCCGTGCTGGCGAGTAGCGGTTCCGGCGCACCCGGTGGTGTCTTTACACCGACGCTATTTATCGGTCTTGCCATTGGCATGTTGTATGGTCGTAGCCTGGGATTATGGTTCCCTGATGGCGAAGAAATTACGCTTTTACTCGGATTGACCGGGATGGCGACACTGTTGGCGGCAACCACGCACGCGCCGATTATGTCGACGTTGATGATATGTGAAATGACCGGGGAGTATCAGCTACTCCCCGGTTTATTGATTGCCTGCGTAATTGCGTCGGTAATTTCGCGGACGTTACACCGTGACTCTATCTACCGCCAGCACACTGCGCAGCATAGCTAAGCGGATGTATTGCCCCAGTTCACGCTGTTCGGCGCGCGGCAGATAAGGCAGTTCACCAATGAGCGGTGCCGGAAGTTTTTTACCCAGCACATCAATGATTTCCGCATAATGCGCCAGTCCTGGGTTGATTCGGTTAGCCACCCAGCCAATGAGCGGCAGCCCGTCGTTGGCGATCGCCTGAGCTGTTAGCAGTGCATGGTTAATGCAACCTTCCTGAATACCGACAACCATCAACACCGGCAGTTGTTCCTGCACTACCCATTCAGAGAGTGGACGCAAATCATTCATCAGACTGCGCCAGCCGCCAGTCCCTTCTACCACGACATGATCGACTTTATCGGTCAGGTTTGCCAGGCCGTTTGAAATGAGGGTGTAATTGATTGGGCAACTGTGCGCCACGCTACTTTCTTCTTCGCTTAACGCGATAGGATTAACTGCTTCATAAGGCAGTTCGATGGTTGAAACACTCTGCAACACCAAGGCATCTTTATTACGCAGCCCTTCGGGTGTCTCTTTGCTCCCCTTCGCTACGGGTTTATATCCCGCAACCCTTTTTCCCTGGGAGGCTAACGCTTGTAGCAATGCGCGGGAAACCACCGTTTTCCCTACAGAAGTGTCTGTACCGGTAATAAAGAAACGCTTCAGCATCACTAACTCCACCGTTATGCTTCACAAATATAAACTAGGAAAATAATTAACCTTGAAAGTCTAAGTTATGCTTTCCTGGCCCAAATTGAGATAGCGCAAATTTTGGTAGAACAGTTAAAAAATGTTAACCCTGCAACAGACGAATCAACAAAGAACCGTTATACATCGCGTCTTTTACCAGTGCAGCGCCTGCCATCGTGCCCTGGTTAGAAAACTGAGTACTCTCAACGCTAATGTGCTGACTATACGCAGGAAGGGCCTGCTGACGGATGCTGTCTGAGATGACCGGGAAGAGGATATCTGCCGCTTTACTTAACGGTGAGCCAATCAGTATTTTTTGTGGGTTAAATAAATTCACCATGATGGCAAGAATGCGCCCTACATGCGCGCCCACCCCGATAATGATGTCTTTTGCCAGTAGATCGCCGCGCAATGCCGCCTGACACAATGAGTCCACGGTTAACGGTTGCCCATGTAACATCGAGCTCATGGATTGATTGAGACGCAGCTGTGCCAGCTCAAGAATACTGTCCACACTGGCGATGGTTTCGAGGCAGCCGTGGTTCCCGCAATAACAGCGTTTACCATATGGGTCGACCTGTGTGTGGCCTATTTCCACGAGACTACTGCTGCCTGCGTGTAGCAGATGACCATCGGTAATGACGCCCACCCCCACGTTGTGATCGATAACCACCTGAATCACATCGCGCGCCCCGCGTGAGGCACCAAACAAGGCCTCTGCCATCGTCCATGCGCTGATATCATGCTGAATATAAACCGGTACGCCGGTATGCTGCTCCAGCGCCTCGCCGAGCGGCATCTCTTTTACATCCTCGTAGAACGGCATGCGATGTACAATACCATTTTCCGTATCAATAATTCCCGGCAGGGTTATGGCAATCGAAGTTAGACGCTCAAGTTTTTTCTGGTGGCGGATAAAAAACTGATCGATATGGGAAATGATACGATCCAGCAATGGCAAGTCATCTTTTAACGCCAGTTCCTGCGACTCTTCCACCACCAGTTTGCTGCTCAGATCGCGCAGAGCAAGGAAAATCTCCCCGCGACTAATGCGCAGAGAAAGATAGTGCCAGGCTTCAGTTTCAACCACCAGCCCCACCGCCGGACGGCCACGGTTCCCCGCTTCTTTGATTTCCAGCTCTCGCACCAGGTGTGCTTCGAGCATCTCACGGACAATTTTAGTGATACTGGCAGGAGCCAGCTGCGCCAGACGGGAAAGATCGATACGCGAGACTGGACCAAGCTGATCAATCAGGCGATAAACCGCGCCCGCGTTGGTCTGCTTTATTTGATCAATGTGCCCAGGCTGGTTTTCAGCAACCACCGCATACTCCCTATATTTTCGCGCTCCGAAATAATCTGTAGGCTATGGTGAAGCACTTCAATACGTGTCGTCAAATTTTTACTTAGGCATGTGATTAACAGCACATTTTTCGGGCTTTTTCGCTGAAATTTCCCTCACCTGAGAGCATTCAGCAGATGAATACGAAAGTTACGCGCAGCTGGACTTTGTTCATGATGTTTCGGCCAGACCAACCACATTTCAGAAACCGCATCCTCTTCAGCAATCGGCACCCAGCGCATTTCGTTGAGCTGAACACGTTTAAATGACGCAGGCAAAATTGAAACACCCAGACCGGCGGAAACCAGACCGATGATGGTCATTGCCTCGCCCACCTCCTGAGTGATGACGGGCGTCAAATGGTAACGTCGCATCAGTCCGAGAATATCGTCATACAGCCCAGTCCCGACGTGCGGATCAAAAAAGACAAAGGGTTCTTTCGCCAGTTCAGCCAGTTCAGCCAGTTCAGCCAGTGTTACACTCGGATTATTTGCCAGGGGATGATCGTACGGGATCATCGCCATAAGCGGTTCATGGACGATGACTGCGTGTTCAAGCGTCTCCGGTAACGCTGTGTTACGCAGCAATCCCATATCCAGCGTTCCTTCAATGAGCGGAGCGATTTGCTCGCGAGTGTTCATTTCGCGGGTTTGTAAATGGACATCAGGATAATCACGGCGAAACAGCGATAACGTATCGGACACCGCCCGAATAAAAGGAGCGGACGAAGTAAAACCAATACGCAACTCCCCCGCTTCACCCTGATGCAGTCTTTCAGCGCGAGCGGCAGCGTCATCCACCATAGACAGGATTTGCCGACTATCTGCAAGAAACTGTTTTCCTGCTGCCGTCAGCAATACACTGCGATTAGTTCGTGCCAGCAGTCGGGCACCGATTTGTTGCTCCAGTGCCTGAATCTGCTGACTTAGCGGCGGTTGCGAAATATTCAGGCGGGCAGCCGCGCGCCCAAAATGCAGCTCTTCCGCAACAGCAACAAAGTAACGCAGATGACGAAGTTCAATATTCATATTTAAAACATCTTATTTGAGATTATTAATATATTAGACAGAACAATTCGATTTTCCTACCCTATGTATAAGCCTGATCCACAGGCATATTTAGCAAGGATTTCAAGTGAGCCGTACTACAACTGTTGATGGCGCTCCGGCAAGCGACACTGACAAGCAAAGCATTTCTCAGCCAAATCAATTTATTAAACGCGGTACGCCGCAATTTATGCGCGTCACCCTGGCGCTGTTCTCTGCCGGACTGGCAACCTTTGCACTTCTCTATTGTGTGCAGCCTATCCTTCCGGTGCTTTCGCAGGAGTTTGGCTTAACGCCCGCGAACAGTAGTATTTCACTGTCCATTTCCACGGCGATGTTGGCTATCGGTTTGCTATTTACTGGCCCGCTATCCGATGCCATTGGTCGCAAACCAGTGATGGTCACGGCGCTACTGTTGGCCTCCATTTGTACGTTACTTTCGACAATGATGACCAGCTGGCACGGCATTTTGATTATGCGCGCCTTGATTGGGCTTTCGTTAAGTGGCGTGGCAGCTGTTGGCATGACTTATCTTAGCGAGGAAATCCACCCCAGTTTCGTGGCCTTTTCGATGGGGTTGTATATCAGCGGCAACTCAATTGGCGGCATGAGCGGACGCTTAATTAGTGGTGTCTTCACGGACTTTTTCAACTGGCGAATTGCTCTGGCGGCAATCGGTTGTTTCGCGCTGGCCTCGGCGTTGATGTTCTGGAAAATCCTCCCTGAATCACGCCATTTTTGCCCGACTTCGCTGCGCCCTAAGACGTTATTTATCAACTTTCGTCTGCACTGGCGTGACCGGGGATTACCGTTATTGTTCGCAGAAGGCTTTTTGCTGATGGGGTCGTTCGTCACGCTGTTTAATTACATCGGCTATCGGTTGATGCTTTCCCCCTAGCATGTCAGTCAGGCCGTGGTTGGCTTATTATCGCTGGCTTATTTGACCGGTACATGGAGCTCACCCAAAGCCGGAACCATGACCACCCGCTATGGGCGCGGTCCGGTGATGTTGTTTTCGACGGGAGTTATGCCGTTTGGTTTACTGATGACCTTATTTAGCTCGCTGTGGCTGATCTTTGCCGGAATGTTACTCTTCTCAGCCGGATTCTTCGCAGCCCACTCAGTAGCCAGCAGCTGGATCGGCCCCCGCGCAAAACGCGCTAAAGGCCAGGCCTCCTCGCTGTATCTGTTCAGTTACTATCTGGGGTCGAGTATTGCCGGGACGCTGGGTGGTGTTTTCTGGCATAACTATGGCTGGAACGGCGTCGGCGCATTTATTGCTCTGATGCTGGTCATTGCTCTGCTGGTCGGGACGCGTTTGCATCGTCGTCTGCACGCCTGAAAAATAAGTCCGGACTGCGGTAAATACCCGTCCGGACTTATTGCCTGCTCAAACCAACGTTAATAGCCATCCTAAAATAGACGAAGCGCCAGCCAATTCCCGCAGCGCATCTAGCGTCATCAGGATTATAAGTACCCAAATAAACGGATTCATTTTGCTGTGTGTCATTTATTACTGATGCGCAGTTATTCTACCGCTTTGTAAGTAGTATAATAGTTAACCCGATCAAGACTACTATTATTGGTAGCTAAATTTTCCTTAAGTCACAATACGTTATTATCAACGCTGTAATTTATTCAGCGTTTGTACATATCGTTACACGCTGAAACCAACCACTCACGGAAGTCTGCCATTCCCAGGGATATAGTTATTTCAACGGCCCCGCAGTGGGGTTAAATGAAAAAACAAATTGAGGGTATGACAATGAAAAAAGTATTAGCTCTGGTTGTTGCCGCTGCTATGGGTCTGTCTTCTGCCGCCTTTGCTGCAGAGACTGCGACCACACCTGCTCCGACTGCGACGACCACCAAAGCAGCGCCAGCGAAAACTACACATCATAAAAAACAGCATAAAGCAGCACCTGCCCAGAAAGCGCAGGCGGCTAAAAAGCATCATAAAAATACGAAAGCTGAACAGAAAGCCCCTGAACAAAAAGCGCAGGCAGCGAAGAAACACGCCGGGAAACACGGCCATCAGCAACCGGCAAAACCTGCTGCACAACCCGCAGCGTAAGTTTTCAACAGTAATGCTGGCGCGCCCCCTCGCGCCTGAAAATTACGGTGCTAAGCGGGTAACGTTTAGCACCGCCTTTAGCGGAGGGTAGTATGGTGGGCCGTTATCGCTTTGAGTTCATTCTTATCATCCTTATTTTATGCGCACTGATTGCCGCCCGTTTTTATCTTTCCTGACTGTAGTTATCTGATTTTACTCCCACTTTCATCCCGTCCCGTCTATAGTATTTATGAGGGTTTGCTTTTAATAATCATAATTACCCACCAGAGTGTGATATGCGTACAACCATTGCTGTAGTGTTGGGTGCAATTAGTTTGACGTCTGCTTTTGTGTTTGCAGATAAACCAGACGTTGCCAAATCGGCAAACGATGAGGTCAGCACCCTGTTTTTTGGTCATGATGATCGTGTGCCAGTGAATGACACGACCCAATCACCGTGGGATGCGGTTGGGCAACTGGAAACGGCCAGCGGCAATTTATGTACGGCGACGCTGATTGCACCCAATCTGGCATTAACGGCAGGACACTGTTTATTGACGCCGCCTAAGGGTAAAGCGGATAAGGCGGTAGCGCTGCGTTTTGTGTCAAATAAAGGTCTTTGGCGCTATGAGATCCACGACATAGAAGGCCGCGTTGATCCGACACTGGGAAAGCGGTTAAAAGCAGATGGGGATGGTTGGATTGTTCCTCCCGCAGCTGCACCGTGGGACTTCGGATTGATTGTGCTACGTAATCCCCCTTCTGGCATTACACCGTTGCCGTTATTTGAGGGAGATAAAGCCGCGCTTACTGCCGCATTAAAATCGGCTGGTCGTAAAGTGACTCAGGCGGGATACCCTGAAGATCATCTCGATACGTTATACAGTCATCAAAACTGTGAAGTGACTGGCTGGGCGCAAACGTCGGTGATGTCACATCAGTGCGATACCTTGCCGGGTGACAGCGGTTCGCCTCTGATGTTGCATACCGATGACGGCTGGCAATTAATTGGGGTGCAAAGTTCGGCTCCTGCCGCGAAAGATCGCTGGCGCGCCGATAACCGGGCCATTTCTGTTACCGGTTTTCGCGACAAGCTGGATCAACTGTCGCAAAAATAATGTTCAAACGCTGCCCGACAGCGCGGGCAGCGTCTTCATCAGGCAAGTTTCACCATGATCATTCCAGCCAACAGCAAGACCAGGCCAATCCAGCCTTTACGATTTAACCGTTGACCAAACAAGATCCAACCTGCGGCTAACGTGGCGGCAATACCAAACCCGCCCCACAATGCATAAACGACAGACAAGTCGATCCCTTTAACGGCCTGAGAAAGCGCACTAAAGGCCGCCAGCACCGCCGCCAGGGAGAGCAAGCCAAATATTTTGCGACGAAAGCCGTCAGAAAATTTCAAAAAGACGTTAGCAACGATTTCCAGCACGATTGCCAATGCCAGCCAGGCGGCGTGAACCCATTCAAACTGCGCCATGGTTCACCTCCAGTTCAGGTTTACGCGCTTTACGGGTACCTGATTTGATCAACACTATCCCGGCGACCAGGGTGGTTAACCCGGCAATTTTCATCAGCGATAAACTTTCGTCGAATAACAAAACGCTAAACAAGGTAATAAATAAAATACCGATACCTTCCCACAGCGCATAAGCTACGCCTAAGGCGATTTTTTTAACGGCGAAAGAGAGAAATATATACGACAGAGAAATCATCACCAGCATTAAAATAAAGCCGCCATTTCCCTCACTGACGCTCGCCCATTTCATTGACAGCGTACCGGTAATTTCTGTAGCAATAGCCAGACCTAATAAAATCCAATAAATATACATTGTCCTTCTCCTGCAAGAGAACTATTTTAATTTTCGCTTAATTCAGCGAAACCAAAGTAAAGTGGTCAAGCCCTGCGCATAGGGCAAGCTTAGGCAGAAGAAAGGACTAAAGCGCGTTGCGCCAGTGCTGCTCACCTACGAGCAAGATAGTGGATGAGGTACGAAGATGGGTAAATGTAGAAAATAACGTCCTGAACAAATTGTCCATAATATTACAATTATCCGCAGTGTTGCTTCTCGTCATCGCAGATGATAATTGTCCTCGGTAGTTGAACACGCCTGATTTGTATCATAGCTTAAGAATTAACTCAAAATATTTTCACTTCTTTACCTGAGCGGTTTGATTTTCGTTATGATGACGGAGCGAAAAAGACATTATTATTAGCAAAGGAAGAAAAACGGGGACAAGCATGGCAAAGCCGATCATCACGCTCAATGGCCTAAAAATCGTCATTATGTTGGGAATGCTGGTCATTATTCTCTGCGGTATCCGTTTTGCCGCCGAGATCATCGTGCCGTTTATTCTCGCATTATTTATTGCTGTTATTCTTAACCCGCTGGTGCAACATATGGTCCGCTGGCGTGTGCCGCGTGTACTGGCAGTGTCGATTTTGATGACAATCATCGTGATGGCGATGGTGTTGCTATTAGCTTATCTGGGTTCCGCGCTCAACGAGTTGACGCGGACGTTACCGCAATATCGCAACTCTATTATGACGCCGCTGCAAGCTCTTGAGCCGTTGTTGCAACGCGTAGGGATTGACGTCTCAGTTGACCAACTGGCGCATTACATTGATCCGAACGCGGCGATGACGTTGCTCACCAACTTATTGACGCAGTTATCTAATGCCATGTCATCAATATTTTTATTGCTGCTGACGGTGCTGTTTATGCTGCTCGAAGTGCCACAATTGCCCGGAAAATTTCAGCAAATGATGGCGCGTCCGGTTGAAGGGATGGCGGCGATTCAACGTGCGATTGACAGTGTTTCTCATTATCTGGTGCTGAAAACAGCCATCAGCATCATCACCGGCCTGGTCGCCTGGGCGATGCTCGCCGCACTCGATGTTCGCTTCGCTTTTGTCTGGGGATTGCTGGCCTTTGCGCTTAATTACATCCCTAATATTGGTTCAGTTCTCGCGGCAATCCCCCCTATCGCTCAGGTACTGGTGTTTAATGGCTTCTACGAAGCGTTGCTGGTGCTGGCGGGATATCTGCTGATTAATCTGGTCTTCGGCAATATTCTGGAGCCGCGCATCATGGGACGTGGGCTGGGGCTTTCGACATTGGTGGTATTTTTGTCGTTGATTTTTTGGGGATGGTTGTTAGGACCGGTGGGTATGCTGCTTTCCGTGCCGTTGACAATTATTGTCAAAATTGCGCTTGAACAAACAGCGGGAGGTCAAAGCATCGCCGTTCTGTTAAGCGATCTCAATAAAGAGTGACGGCCTCCGCAGAGGCCGTCAGGGTTACAGAGCTTTCAGGATTGCATCCACGCTGGCTTTGGCGTCACCAAACAGCATGTGGGTGTTTTCCTTGAAGAACAGCGGGTTTTGCACACCAGCATAGCCAGTGTTCATCGAACGTTTAAAGACAATCACGTTCTGCGCTTTCCACACTTCCAGCACAGGCATACCAGCAATCGGACTCTTCGGATCATCCTGCGCCGCCGGGTTAACCGTATCGTTAGCACCAATCACCAGTACGGTATCGGTATCAGCAAAGTCATCGTTGATCTCGTCCATTTCCAGCACGATGTCATACGGTACTTTTGCTTCAGCCAGCAATACGTTCATATGTCCAGGCAAACGCCCCGCAACCGGGTGGATACCGAAACGCACATTAATACCACGAGCGCGGAGTTTCTCGGTAATTTCAGCGACAGGATATTGCGCCTGCGCGACTGCCATGCCGTACCCCGGAGTAATGATCACTGAATGGGAGTTTTTCAGCAGTTCCGCTGTCTCTTCTGCGGTGATTTCGCGGTGCTCACCCACTTCCTGATCATCGCCAGTAGAAGAGCCGTCGGTGCCGAAACCACCCGCAATAACGCTGATAAAGGAACGGTTCATCGCCTTACACATAATGTAAGAAAGGATAGCCCCCGAAGAACCGACCAGCGCACCGGTCACAATCAGCAGGTCGTTGCTGAGCATAAAGCCCGCAGCCGCAGCCGCCCAGCCGGAGTACGAGTTCAGCATCGACACCACCACCGGCATATCTGCACCACCGATGGAGGCGACTAAATGCCAGCCGAATACCAGCGCAATGGCGGTCATTATCAGCAATGCCAGCACTTGCAGGCCGACGCTGTCCGTGCGAACAAATACAATCAGCAGCAAGAAGGAAACGACCAGAGCCGCCAGGTTCATTTTGTGACGGTTTGGCAGCATCAACGGTTTAGACGAAATCTTGCCACACAGTTTGCCGAACGCCACCACCGAGCCCGTGAACGTTACCGCCCCGATGAAGATACCGAGGAACACTTCCGTCAGGTGAATATTGACCAGAATCGGTGCCATTCCCGCGTCATGATGCAGATAACTGTTAAAGCCAACCAGCACTGCCGCCAGACCCACGAAGCTGTGCAGGATCGCCACCAGTTCTGGCATTTCGGTCATTTCAACTTTCTTCGCCAGCCGGATACCAATTGCCCCACCAATGACCATCGCCAGCAAGATCCAGCCAACATTACCCGTATCCGGTCCAAAAATGGTTGCGATTAACGCAATCGCCATCCCGGCGATACCGAAGTTGTTACCCTGGCGAGACGTTTCATGTTTCGAAAGACCGGCCAGACTGAAGATAAACAGGATCGCGGCAACAATGTATGCAGCTGTAACTAATCCTCCAGACATATGTTACCCCTTAATTTTTGCGGAACATTTTCAGCATGCGCTGAGTCACGGTGAAGCCACCGAAAATATTAATGCTGGCTATAAGCACCGCGATAAAACTAAGGAAGCTAACCCAGCCTCCCTGGCCAATCTGCAACAGTGCTCCGACAACAATAATCCCTGAAATCGCGTTGGTAACCGACATCAACGGTGTATGCAGCGCGTGCGATACATTCCACACCACGTAATAACCGACAACGCAGGCCAGCGCGAAAACGGTGAAGTGCCCAAGAAACTCTTTCGGCGCAACGCTTGACAGCCAACCGAACAGGATGATTGCCAGCGCCATCAACGCGTATTTACGCCACGGTGAGCAGGCACATTTTTCCTCAGTTTTCACTTCCGGTGCCGCTTTTTGTGCCGCCTGCGGCTGAGCTGATACCTGAATCGGCGGTGCCGGCCAGGTAATTTCGCCCGCACGGATCACGGTCACGCCGCGAATCACCACATCATCAAAATCAACAGTGATATTGCCGTCTTTCTCTTTGCACAACAGTTTCAGCAGATTAACGAGGTTAGTACCGTAAAGCTGTGAGGATTGCGTCGGCAGACGGCCCGGAAGATCGGTATAACCAATCACTTTGACACCATTTTCCGTACTGAAGATTTCACCCGGCACGATGTATTCACAGTTGCCACCGTTTTGGGCTGCCAGGTCGACAATCACACTGCCCGCCTTCATGGAGTCAACCATTTCACGGGTAATTAGCTTCGGCGCTGGTTTGCCTGGAATAAGCGCGGTGGTGACAATGATATCGACCTCTTTTGCCTGGGCGGCAAAGAGTTCCATTTCCGCTTTGATGAACGCGTCCGACATCACTTTGGCATAGCCATCGCCGCTGCCCGCTTCCTCTTTAAAATCCAGCTCGAGGAATTCCGCGCCCATACTTTGAACTTGTTCTTTCACTTCCGGGCGGGTGTCGAATGCACGCACAATCGCGCCGAGACTGTTTGCTGCGCCAATGGCGGCCAAACCTGCAACACCGGCACCAATCACCATCACTTTTGCCGGTGGCACTTTCCCGGCCGCAGTGATTTGCCCGGTAAAGAAGCGCCCAAATTCATGTGCCGCTTCAACAATGGCGCGATAACCGGCGATATTCGCCATCGAGCTTAGTGCGTCCAGCGATTGTGCGCGTGAGATACGCGGCACAGAGTCCATCGCCATCACGGTCACGTTACGTTCCGCAAGTTTTTGCATTAATTCCGGATTCTGCGCAGGCCAGATAAAACTCACCAGCGTTGTCCCGGGATTCAGTAACGCAATTTCATCATCTAACGGCGCATTGACCTTCAGAATGATCTCTGACTGCCAGACGCTATTCCCTTCTACAATTTCAGCGCCCGCTTGCACAAACGCTTTATCGTCAAAACTTGCCAGTTGACCCGCGCCGCTCTCTACCGCGACGGTAAAACCCAGTTTCAGCAGCTGTTCCACTGTTTTTGGCGTTGCTGCAACACGGGTTTCATTGGTTAACCGTTCTCTTGGTATGCCAATTCGCATGATATTCCCTTCCATCGGTTTTATTGATGATGGTTTGCCTGTGTCAGGAGCCACACAAGCTGCTCATGTACGAGCTAAATGTTACTCCGTTAAAATAAATTAGTAACAAACGCCCTATAACGTACTGAAAATTATGCCTGTGATCTAGCGCCAAAAATCAGTATTTCGGCGTGAACTCGCAAAATATTAACGATTCAGCCGTGATAGTGGGATAAACACCTTAGAACGCCGGATAAAGACTGATAATTGTCTTCGACGGTCGGGTAAAACGAGACATCGCCCCGGCACGAATCACTACTTAACATTAAATTAACTTATACAATTCAGTTGCTTCAGTAGTAATGATGCTGATACGGCTGTTTTTTAAGCATAGACGGTCATTTGAGCAGGATTAAAATTGGTTTAAGGAATGTGATATGAAAAATGACGCAGACAGTTACACCGTTTAAATGCAATAATCAGCCACGTTTCTCGTTAATAACAATACCAGTACCTGGTTTGCGCAAGGCGAAGGATTATTTTTATGAAGCTTAAGAACACCCTCCTGGCGTCGGCACTGCTTTCTGCTACGGCATTCTCCGTTAACGCAGCAACAGAACTGACACCGGAGCAAGCGGCAGCGGTTAAACCTTTTGACCGTGTAGTGGTTACCGGTCGTTTTAATGCTATTGGCGAAGCGGTGAAAGCCGTTTCTCGTCGCGCAGATAAAGAAGGTGCCGCCTCTTTTTATGTTGTCGACACTTCTGATTTTGGTAACAGCGGTAACTGGCGTGTGGTCGCTGACCTCTATAAAGCCGATGCTGAAAAAGCAGAAGAAACAAGTAATCGCGTAATTAACGGTGTTGTCGAACTGCCGAAAGATCAGGCTGTTCTGATTGAACCGTTTGACACGGTCACCGTCCAGGGCTTCTATCGTAGCCAGCCAGAAGTCAATGATGCCATCACCAAAGCGGCAAAAGCGAAAGGTGCCTACTCTTTCTACATCGTTCGTCAAATCGATGCCAACCAGGGCGGCAACCAGCGTATTACTGCATTCATCTATAAAAAAGATGCTAAGAAACGTATCGTCCAGAGCCCGGATGTGATCCCGGCAGATTCCGAAGCAGGACGTGCAGCTCTGGCTGCCGGTGGCGAAGCCGCGAAGAAAGTTGAGATCCCGGGTGTTGCGACTACCGCATCACCAAGTTCTGAAGTCGGTCGCTTCTTTGAAACCCAGTCATCAAAAGGCGGGCGTTACACCGTCACGCTCCCGGATGGCACTAAAGTCGAAGAACTGAACAAAGCGACAGCAGCGATGATGGTCCCGTTCGACAGCATCAAATTCTCTGGCAACTACGGCAACATGACCGAAGTCTCCTATCAGGTTGCGAAACGTGCCGCGAAGAAAGGTGCTAAGTATTACCACATCACCCGCCAGTGGCAGAAACGTGGTAATAACCTGACCGTCAGCGCAGATCTGTATAAATAACTATTCAGTTACTCCTATAAGGCGGCTTGATGCCGCCTTTCGCATTTTTAGTCACAAATTTCCCCGCGACCATTGCATGCAGACACATCTCTTCGTAAAATCCCGCGCTTCAGTGGCAAACTCCATTTTTATGCGTTTTGCCCTAATATTTATTCTTCTTATCACGTTTTAATCACTGGATATCGATGGAAAAGAAACTGGGACTGAGCGCACTCACCGCGCTGGTATTAAGCTCAATGCTGGGCGCGGGTGTTTTCAGTCTGCCGCAAAATATGGCGGCAGTTGCCAGCCCGGCAGCACTGCTCATCGGCTGGGGTATTACTGGCGCTGGCATTTTATTGCTGGCCTTTGCCATGCTGATCCTCACGCGCATTCGTCCCGAACTTGATGGCGGTATCTTTACCTATGCCCGCGAAGGGTTTGGCGAGCTAATCGGCTTTTGTTCCGCATGGGGATACTGGCTGTGCGCGGTCATCGCCAACGTCTCCTATCTGGTGATCGTTTTTTCCGCGTTAAGCTTTTTTACGGACACGCCGGAATTGCGCCTGTTTGGCGATGGTAATACCTGGCAATCGATAGTCGGTGCATCGGCTTTATTGTGGATTGTTCACTTTTTGATCCTGCGCGGGGTGCAAACCGCTGCCAGCATTAACCTGGTGGCGACACTGGCAAAATTGTTGCCGCTGGGTCTGTTTGTTGTGCTGGCGATGATGATGTTCAAACTGGATACCTTCAAGCTCGACTTCACCGGACTTGCACTTGGCGTACCTGTTTGGGAACAGGTGAAAAACACCATGCTGATCACCCTGTGGGTTTTCATTGGTGTGGAAGGTGCCGTGGTTGTTTCTGCGCGTGCGCGTAATAAACGTGATGTTGGCAAAGCGACACTGCTGGCGGTTCTCTCCGCTCTGGGCGTTTACTTGCTGGTAACGCTGCTTTCGCTGGGTGTGGTGGCACGTCCTGAACTGGCTGAAATTCGTAACCCGTCAATGGCCGGTCTGATGGTGGAAATGATGGGACCATGGGGCGAAATCATCATCGCTGCCGGTTTGATCGTTTCCGTTTGCGGCGCGTACTTAAGCTGGACCATCATGGCGGCAGAAGTTCCGTTCCTGGCTGCCACTCATAAAGCATTCCCACGCATTTTTGCGCGCCAGAACGCACAAGCTGCGCCATCCGCCTCACTGTGGTTGACCAACATCTGCGTGCAAATTTGTCTGGTACTCATCTGGCTGACCGGTTCCGATTACAACACGTTGCTGACCATCGCCTCAGAAATGATTCTGGTGCCCTATTTCCTGGTCGGCGCGTTCTTGCTGAAAATCGCAACCCGTCCACTGCATAAAGCGGTAGGTGTCGGTGCCTGCATTTATGGCTTATGGTTATTGTACGCCTCTGGTCCAATGCACTTGCTGTTATCCGTTGTTCTGTATGCACCGGGGCTGCTGGTTTTCCTGTATGCGCGCAAAACGCATACACATGATAATGTACTGAACCGTCAGGAAATGGTGCTGATTGGCATGCTGTTAATTGCCTCAGTTCCGGCGACCTGGATGCTGGTGGGATAACGTTCATCCCATCGTTGGATAGCAAAGGAGATAACGATGGGTAAAACCCAGCCCTTGCCAATATTAATTACTGGCGGAGGTCGTCGCATCGGCCTCGCCCTCGCATGGCATTTCATTAATCAAAAGCAACCGGTGATTGTCAGCTATCGGACACACTATCCAGCCATTGATGGACTGATTAATGCAGGTGCGCAGTGTATTCAGGCTGATTTTTCGACCAACGACGGTGTGATGGCGTTTGCCGATGAAGTACTAAAAACCACCCATGGTCTGCGTGCTATTTTGCATAACGCCAGTGCGTGGATTGCGGAAAAACCGGGTGCGCCACTGGCCGACGTACTGGCTTGCATGATGCAGATCCACGTTAATACCCCATACCTGCTCAACCATGCGCTGGAAAGATTACTGCGTGGGCACGGACACGCCGCCAGCGATATCATTCACTTTACCGATTATGTGGTGGAGCGCGGTAGCGACAAACATGTTGCGTATGCTGCAAGCAAAGCGGCACTGGATAATATGACCCGCTCGTTTGCCCGCAAGCTGGCACCGGAAGTGAAAGTGAATTCTATTGCGCCATCGCTGATCCTGTTTAATGAACATGATGATGCCGAATATCGACAACAGGCGCTGAATAAATCACTGATGAAAACCGCGCCTGGCGAGAAAGAAGTGATCGACCTGGTCGATTACTTACTTACCAGTTGCTTTGTCACCGGACGCAGTTTCCCACTTGATGGCGGTCGTCATCTGCGTTAATGCAGCTTTATCCAGCATATAATCAACACCCATGCGCTTATCCCCCAACACGCAACAGAACCAACAAAAGCGGCGGGCAAGCGCATCATTCCGGTGAAATACCACAGCGACACCAGGTAAACAAAATAGGGAATAATCGACCACATACTAAAAATGATGGTTGCGCGTAAGGCTTCAATGCCGCGTTCGCTGGCAACAATATAATGCGCGATAAGCGCAAAGGTCGGGAAAAGTGGAATCAGCCCGGCGATATAATAATTTTTCGTTTTTGCTAAAACACCAATCAACAGCACTACCAGCGCACCGAGCGCGGCTTTGATTACCAGCCCCATCTTTTTACCTTAACACTTCCATAACAAGTCATCAGTAGAATACCTGATGAAAACTTGTTTAGAAACGATTGATAGTAAGTAAAAACAGCGCGGTGTATTGTGACGTTTTTATATCTACCGTGAATGTTATGAACACTATCGTATTTGTGGAAGATGATGCGGAAGTCGGTTCACTGATTGCCGCGTACCTGGCAAAACATGATATGCAGGTTACCGTAGAACCGCGCGGCGACCAGGCCGAAGAAACCATTTTGCGAGAAAATCCGGATTTGGTGTTACTCGACATCATGCTACCAGGCAAGGACGGCATGACCATTTGTCGTGATTTACGCGCAAAGTGGTCTGGACCGATTGTTCTTCTAACCTCTCTCGATAGCGATATGAACCACATCCTGGCACTGGAAATGGGTGCCTGCGACTATATTCTCAAAACGACGCCCCCTGCTGTTTTGCTAGCGCGTTTACGTTTGCATTTGCGTCAGAATGAGCAAGCCACACTGACCAAAGGTCTTCAGGAAACGTCTCTTACTCCCTACAAAGCCCTGCATTTCGGCACGTTAACTATCGACCCCATCAACCGCGTAGTCACCCTGGCTAACACTGAAATCTCGCTCTCGACAGCTGATTTCGAATTATTGTGGGAACTAGCTACGCATGCCGGGCAAATCATGGACCGCGATGCATTGCTGAAAAATTTACGCGGCGTCAGTTATGACGGACTGGATCGTAGCGTGGACGTGGCTATTTCGCGGTTAAGAAAAAAACTGCTCGATAACGCCGCAGAACCTTATCGCATTAAAACTGTGCGTAACAAAGGCTATCTTTTTGCGCCTCATGCATGGGATAGTGACAATAAACAATCAGATGACTAATATTTGTTCATCTGAAAAAGAGAACAATTAACGAATTCAATTAATAAGAGCTTATTCAAATTCCAAACCCCCTACATTTGATATGAAAATGAGAAAAAATTTCTCTATAATCGCCTCGTCCCTGCGTCTTATGGCGCAGATTTTTTACAACAAACTCTTTCCGGCATTTCAGGTGCTGAATGAGGCAAGAGGCTTAAAAAACGGTTACAACTTTCACATATATTGTGCTTTTTTTGATCTGCTCATGGGGGATTTTCAAAACGGATCAAAAGAGCGAATCCCTTTCCAAAAGTGTTTTTATCGCGATTTTCCTGGGGGCTATCATTGGTATCTCCCTGCATTTCATTCCTGAGACAAGCAGTGAAACCGTTATCGAATGGTATAATATTGCTGGTAACGGTTATGTTAATTTATTAAAACTTGTTGCCGTTCCACTCATATTCATTTCGATTCTTTCAGCGATTAATAAGCTCGAAAATAGCGCTGGTATTGGCAAGATGTCTTTAACTATTGTTGCCTGTATGTTGTGTTTAGTCATGATTGCAGGTTTAGTTGGCCTGGCTATTGCCAGTGCAATTGGCCTTGATGCCAGCGCCTTTGGTCATATGCAATCCTCTTTAACCAGCGATGACGTCTCGAAAACAGCTGCGGTATCTTTACCGCGACTCATTACGTCATTGATCCCAACCAACCTCTTCCTTGATCTGACCGGGGCAAGAAGTGTTTCGGTTATTGGCATCGTCATCTTTACAATTCTTGCTGGTATTGCGCTGTTAAAAGTAAAGAAAGATGCACCAGCAGAGGGCGAAAAATTGAGCGCGGGGATCAACGCGATTCAAATATGGGTAATGAAAATGGTCCGTATTGTCATTGCGCTGACGCCTTATGGGGTAATGGCACTAATGGCGAAAGTCTTCTCAACGTATCAGCTTTCACAGTTTACCAATTTGCTCGGGTTCATCGTCGCCTGTTATCTGGCCGTTTTTGTGATGTTTATTGTTCACTCGGGCATTTTGCTGTTAATAGGTAAAAACCCCGTTAACTATTACAAGACCGTCTGGCAAGTACTTACCTTTGCGTTTGTTTCTCGCAGTAGTGCGGCTTCAATTCCTCTGGCTATTTCTGCATTGGAAAAATTGGGGGTTCCAAATACGATTGCTAATATTGCAGCGTCTTTTGGTTCCAGCATGGGACAAAATGGCTGCGCTGGGATTTATCCTGCCGTGATGGTGGCGATGATTGCTCCAACAATGGGTATCGATCCCTTCTCATTGCAATTCCTCGCAACTCTTTTACCTGCCATCGCGCTTGGCTCAATAGGGGTAGCAGGCGTAGGTAGTGGTGGGACATTCGCGGCGCTGATTGTCCTTTCAACACTTAATTTCCCTGTCGCATTAGTAGTTATTTTTATTGCCATAGAGCCGATCGTTGATATGGCAAGAACAGCGCTTAATGTGAATGGTTCAATAATGTCCGGTGTAATATCAGCCCGTCTTCTTAAGGATAGAGAGACTAAAGAACAACAAAGCGTCACGTTAAATTAAACCTTAGCATAATAAACAAGCCCCGGTGGAAAATTGAATTTACTGAATATGAATACACCGGGGATACATCCGTCTGTTCCGGACATTATCTTCCAAACAAGGTCTTATCCAGTTGGCGGTTTACATTGCTCCACAGTCGTGAATTAATACGAATAGTATTCTGTTGCGGGCGATGCCAATGAAAAAATTGTTTATCCAGTTTTACCTGTTATTGTTTGTCTGCTTCCTTGTGATGTCTCTGCTGGTTGGGCTGGTGTACAAATTTACCGCCGAACGCGCGGGCAAACAGTCGCTGGATGATTTGATGAACAGTTCGCTGTATCTGATGCGCAGCGAATTGCGAGAGATCCCCCCACACGACTGGGGTAAGACGCTGAAAGAGATGGATTTAAATCTCTCTTTCGATCTGCGTGTCGAGCCACTGAGTAAATACCATCTTGATGATATTTCCATGCACCGACTGCGTGGCGGCGAAATTGTCGCCCTGGACGATCAGTACACGTTTTTGCAGCGTATCCCGCGCAGCCACTACGTGCTGGCAGTTGGTCCTGTTCCTTATCTTTATTACCTCCATCAAATGCGATTGCTGGATATCGCCCTGATCGCTTTTATTGCTATTTCCCTCGCCTTTCCGGTGTTTATCTGGATGCGTCCGCACTGGCAGGATATGTTAAAACTGGAAGCAGCGGCGCAACGATTTGGCGATGGGCATCTCAATGAACGTATCCACTTTGATGAGGGTTCGAGCTTTGAACGACTTGGTATCGCATTTAACCAGATGGCGGACAATATCAACGCCTTAATTGCCAGCAAAAAACAGCTTATTGACGGTATCGCTCACGAACTGCGAACACCGTTAGTGCGCCTGCGTTATCGACTGGAGATGAGCGATAACCTGAGCGCCGCCGAATCCCAGGCGTTGAATCGTGATATCAGTCAACTTGAAGCTTTAATTGAAGAGCTGCTGACTTATGCCCGACTCGATCGCCCACAAAACGAGCTTCATCTTAGCGAACCAGACCTGCCGTTGTGGCTGTCAACGCATCTGGCAGATATTCAGGCAGTAACGCCCGATAAAACGGTACGGATAAAAACGCTCATGCAAGGCCATTATGCGGCGTTGGATATGCGCTTAATGGAGCGCGTGCTGGATAATTTGCTCAATAACGCCCTGCGCTACTGCCATTCAACGGTTGAAACCAGCCTGCTACTGTCGGGGAATAGAGCGACATTAATTGTTGAGGATGATGGCCCAGGGATTGCCCCAGAAAACCGCGAACATATCTTTGAACCTTTTGTTCGCCTCGATCCCAGCCGGGATCGCTCAACCGGCGGCTGCGGGCTGGGGCTGGCAATTGTCCACTCAATAGCACTGACAATGGGCGGTACGGTTAATTGTGACATCAGCGAACTGGGTGGTGCTCGCTTCTCGTTTAGCTGGCCGTTATGGCATAACATCCCGCAATTTACCTCTGCCTGACACTACGCGCACGATGGTCAAGTCACCACGACTGTGCTATAAAATAAGTATGTTGTAACTAAAGTGGTTAATATTATGGCGCGTTACGATCTCGTAGACCGACTCAACACTACCTTTCGCCAGATGGAACAAGAGCTGGCTACATTTGCCGCTCATCTTGAGCAACACAAGCTATTGGTTGCCCGCGTGTTCTCTTTGCCGGAGGTAAAAAAAGAGGATGAGCATAATCCGCTTAATCGTATTGAGGTAAAACAACATCTCGGCAACGACGCGCAGTCGCTGGCGTTGCGTCATTTCCGCCATTTATTTATTCAACAACAGTCCGAAAATCGCAGCAGCAAGGCCGCTGTCCGTCTGCCTGGCGTGTTGTGTTACCAGGTCGATAACCTTTCGCAAGCAGCGTTGGTCAGTCATATTCAGCACATCAATAAACTCAAGACCACGTTCGAGCATATCGTCACGGTTGAATCAGAACTCCCCACCGCGGCACGTTTTGAATGGGTGCATCGTCATTTGCCGGGGCTGATCACCCTTAATGCTTACCGCACGCTCACCGTTCTGCACGACCCCGCCACTTTACGCTTTGGTTGGGCTAATAAACATATCATTAAGAATTTGCATCGTGATGAAGTCCTGGCACAGCTGGAAAAAAGCCTGAAATCACCACGCAGTGTCGCACCGTGGACGCGCGAGGAGTGGCAAAGAAAACTGGAGCGAGAGTATCAGGATATCGCTGCCCTGCCACAGAACGCGAAGTTAAAAATCAAACGTCCAGTGAAGGTGCAGCCGATTGCCCGCGTCTGGTACAAAGGAGATCAAAAACAAGTCCAACACGCCTGCCCTACACCACTGATTGCACTGATTAATCGGGATAATGGCGCGGGCGTGCCGGACGTTGGTGAGTTGTTAAATTACGATGCCGACAATGTGCAGCACCGTTATAAACCTCAGGCGCAGCCGCTTCGTTTGATCATTCCACGGCTGCACCTGTATGTTGCAGATTAACGCCCGGCTTTCATACTGCCGACCATCTGTTCTGGCCGTACCCAGCTGTCAAACTCGGCTTCGCTAAGATACCCCAGCGCAAGGGCCGCAGCTTTTAAGGTCAGCCCTTCTTTATGCGCTTTTTTGGCGATCTCCGCGGCTTTGTCATAACCAATGTGGGTGTTAAGCGCAGTCACCAGCATCAGCGATTCATTGAGTAATTGATTGATTCGCTCACGATTCGGTTCAATACCCACTGCGCAGTGTTTGTTAAAACTTTCCATGCCATCTGCCAGCAAGCGCACCGATTGCAGGAAATTATGGATCACCATCGGACGGAAGACGTTCAGTTCAAAGTTACCGGAAGCGCCACCCATGTTGATCGCCACGTCGTTCCCCATTACCTGACAGCAGAGCATGGTTAATGCTTCACACTGGGTTGGGTTCACTTTCCCCGGCATGATTGAGCTGCCCGGCTCATTTTCCGGGATTGAGATTTCACCAATTCCGCAGCGCGGGCCAGAGGCCAGCCAGCGGACATCATTGGCGATTTTCATCAGTGACGCAGCCAACCCTTTCAACGCGCCGTGCGCCTGAACCAGGGCATCACAGGTCGCAAGCGCTTCAAATTTGTTCGGCGCGGTAACAAACGGTGCACAGGTAATGACTGCCAGTTCATCTGCTACGCGACGCGCATACTCCGGATGGGTATTTAGTCCAGTACCCACCGCTGTACCGCCAAGAGCCAGTTCCGCTACGTGAGGCAGGCTGTATTCGATATGTTTGAGATTATGCTCGAGCATCGCTACCCAGCCGGAAATCTCCTGCCCTAGTGTTAGCGGCGTGGCGTCCTGCAAGTGGGTTCGACCGATTTTGACGATATCGGCAAATGCACGCGATTTTTCACTCAGCGTCTGTGTCAGGGTTTTAAGCTGCGGAATGAGTTGCTTGCGCAGTGCCAGCAGCGCCGCAACGTGCATCGCCGTCGGAAAGACATCGTTGGAACTTTGGCTTTTGTTCACGTCGTCGTTAGGGTGAACTTTACGTTCCATCCCGCGCACACCGCCGAGTAATTCACTGGCCCGGTTAGCCAGCACTTCGTTCATGTTCATGTTACTTTGCGTGCCGGAGCCGGTCTGCCAGATAGCCAGCGGGAATTCGTCGTCATGCTGTCCTGCCAGTACTTCATCCGCCGCCTGCCGAATGGCGCTCGCTTTCTCTTCAGACAACAAGTCTAAATCTTCATTAACTTTTGCCGCTGCGCGCTTGGTTAGCGCCAGCGCATGAATCAGTGAGGTGGGCATTTTCTCCGTCGAAATGCGGAAATGCTCCAGCGAGCGTTGAGTTTGTGCGCCCCACAGCTTATCTGCCGGGACATCAATCGCCCCCATCGAATCTTTTTCGCTGCGTACTGTATTCATGGCCTGCTCCTCACCTGATTAATTTTTTCTTTCTGTTTTGCTTTCGTTAAGCAACTTTTAGCTCACTCATTATTTACTATTTGATAACAAATGTTTGGTCTTTCGTGCCATGTAAAAAAACCGCCCCGAAGGGCGGCTCTGTTTATTTCACACAGCGAGTGCACTGTGTGAGTTGTATCTGCTGGAAGAAGTCATTTCCTTTATCATCCACAAGGATAAACGCCGGGAAATCTTCCACTTCAATTTTCCAGATGGCTTCCATTCCCAGTTCCGGATATTCAACACATTCCAGGCTCTTAATACTTCCCTGCGCCAATACAGCGGCCGGACCACCGATACTGCCAAGGTAGAAGCCGCCGTGTTTTTTACAGGCATCCGTCACCTGCTGGCTGCGGTTGCCTTTCGCCAGCATGATCATACTTCCGCCCTGCGCTTGCAGTTGATCGACATAAGAATCCATCCGTCCGGCGGTCGTTGGGCCAAGAGAACCGGAGGCATAACCTTCCGGCGTTTTGGCCGGACCCGCGTAGTAAATCGGATGATCTTTAATGTATTGCGGCAGCCCTTCACCGTTATCCATCCGCTCTTTCAGTTTGGCGTGAGCAATATCACGACCAACGATAATCGTGCCGTTAAGCGATAAGCGTGTAGAAACGGGATACTGCGACAACTGTGCGAGGATCTCTTTCATCGGACGGTTAAGGTCAACGCGCACCGCTTCGCCTTCTCCCGCTTTACGCAGCTCTTCAGGGATATATTTACCTGGATTATGTTCCAGTTTTTCGATCCAGATCCCCTGACGGTTGATCTTCGCTTTGATATTACGGTCAGCAGAGCAGGAAACACCCATACCAACCGGACAGGATGCGCCGTGACGTGGCAGGCGAATCACGCGGATGTCGTGAGCGAAGTATTTACCACCAAACTGCGCACCCAGACCGAGATTTTGCGCTTCGATCAGTAATTCTTTTTCCAGTTCCACATCGCGGAACGCCTGACCGTGCTCATTCCCTTCCGTTGGCAGTTCATCATAGTATTTCGCGGAAGCCAGTTTCACCGTTTTAAGGTTCGTTTCTGCAGAAGTTCCACCAATAACGAACGCAATATGATACGGAGGACAGGCCGCGGTACCCAGCGTGCGCATCTTCTCAACCAGGTAATTTTTCAGTTTCCCCGGCGTCAGTAACGCTTTGGTTTCCTGATAGAGATACGTCTTGTTTGCCGAACCACCACCTTTTGCGATACAGAGGAATTTGTATTCGTCGCCATCAACGGCATAAAGATCGATCTGCGCTGGCAGATTGGTGCCGGTATTCACTTCTTTATACATATCCAGCGGCGCGTTTTGCGAGTAGCGCAGATTATCTTCGATATAAGTGTTATAGACACCGCGCGCCAGCGCCGCTTCATCACCACCACCGGTCCATACACGCTGCCCTTTTTTACCAACAATAATCGCGGTGCCGGTATCCTGACAGGTTGGCAGAACGCCTTTCGCCGCGATGTCGGAGTTACGCAGGAATTGCAGCGCCACATATTTATCATTTTCGCTGGCCTCCGGGTCACGCAGAATGTCGGCCACCTGTTGTTGGTGAGCCGGACGCAGCATAAACGACGCATCATGAAACGCCTGACGCGCCAACAGAGTTAACGCTTCGGGTGCGACTTTCAAAATCTCCTGCCCTTCAAATTCAGATACGCTAACGTGTTCACTGGTTAGCAGGTAATACTCAGTATCATTTTTTTTGAGTGGAAAAGGAGACTGATAATGAAAGGGTTTGTTTGACATTGTTCTCTCACTTACTGCCTGGTTTGGTTATGCTCTGGGCGGGTGTTCCGTTGCCCTGTTAAAAGCGAGTAACAATATCCTACACAGTTTTTTAACAAAAACTGAGACTAGTACGACTTTTTGCGGCTCCAGGTTACTTCCCGTAGGATTCTTGCTTTAATAGCGGGATTAATTTCCACATTAAAACAGGGATTGATCATGCAAAAACTCATTAACTCAGTGCAAAACTATGCCTGGGGTAGCAAAACGGCGTTGACTGAACTTTATGGTATGGAAAATCCGTCCAGCCAGCCGATGGCCGAGCTGTGGATGGGCGCACATCCGAAAAGCAGTTCACGAGTGCAGAATGCCGCCGGAGATATCGTTTCACTGCGTGATGTGATTGAGAGTGATAAATCGACTCTGCTCGGAGAGGCCGTTGCCAAACGCTTTGGCGAACTGCCTTTCCTGTTCAAAGTATTATGCGCAGCACAGCCACTCTCCATTCAGGTTCATCCAAACAAACACAATTCTGAAATCGGTTTTGCCAAAGAAAATGCCGCAGGTATCCCGATGGATGCCGCCGAGCGTAACTATAAAGATCCTAACCACAAGCCGGAGCTGGTTTTTGCGCTGACGCCTTTCCTTGCGATGAACGCGTTTCGTGAATTTTCCGAGATTGTCTCCCTACTCCAGCCGGTCGCCGGTGCACATCCGGCGATTGCTCACTTTTTACAACAGCCACATGCCGAACGTTTAAGCGAACTGTTCGCCAACCTGTTGAATATGCAGGGTGAAGAAAAATCCCGCGCGCTGGCGATTTTAAAATCGGCGCTCGACAGTCAGCAGGGTGAACCGTGGCAAACGATTCGTTTAATTTCTGAATTTTACCCGGAAGACAGCGGCCTGTTCTCCCCGCTGTTACTGAATGTGGTGAAATTGAATCCTGGCGAAGCGATGTTCCTGTTCGCTGAAACACCGCACGCTTACCTGCAAGGCGTGGCGCTGGAAGTGATGGCGAACTCCGATAACGTGCTGCGTGCAGGTCTGACGCCTAAATACATTGATATTCCGGAACTGGTTGCCAATGTGAAATTCGAAGCCAAACCGGCTAACCAGTTGTTGACCCAGCCGGTGAAACAAGGTGCAGAACTGGACTTCCCGATTCCTGTGGATGATTTTGCCTTCTCGCTGCATGACCTTAGTGATAAAGAAACCACCATCAGCCAGCAGAGTGCCGCCATTTTGTTCTGCGTCGAAGGCGATGCAACGTTGTGGAAAGGTTCTCAGCAGTTACAGCTTAAACCGGGTGAATCAGCGTTTATTGCCGCCAACGAATCACCGGTGACTGTCAAAGGCCACGGCCGTTTAGCGCGTGTTTACAACAAGCTGTAAGAGCTTACTGAAAAAATTAACATCTCTTGCTAAGCTTATTAAAGGCTTATAACACCTTCAGGCGGCCAGTCCGCCTGATTTCATTTTATGGATAATCATTATGAATAAATCGCTGGTAGCGGTAGGCGTCATTGTTGCGCTAGGCGTAGTCTGGACAGGCGGCGCATGGTATACAGGCAAGAAGATTGAAACCCATCTCGAAGACATGGTCGCGCAGGCGAACGCGCAACTCAAACTGACAGCTCCTGAATCCAACCTGGAAGTGAGTTATCAAAACTATCATCGCGGCGTATTCAGCAGCCAGTTGCAACTGTTGGTGAAACCCATTGCCGGGAAAGAAAATCCGTGGATTAAAAGCGGTCAGAGCGTCATCTTCAACGAATCGGTTGATCATGGTCCCTTCCCGCTTGCCCAGCTTAAAAAACTGAACCTGATCCCGTCGATGGCATCAATTCAAACCACGCTGGTTAATAACGAAGTAAGCAAACCACTGTTTGATATGGCAAAAGGTGAAACGCCTTTTGAGATTAACTCGCGCATTGGTTACAGCGGTGATTCCAGTTCCGATATTTCGCTCAATCCACTGAATTACGAGCAAAAGGATGAAAAAGTCGCCTTTAGCGGCGGCGAGTTCCAGTTAAATGCTGACAGAGACGGCAAAGCCATCTCCCTTTCCGGAGAGGCGCAAAGTGGTCGGATAGACGCAGTTAACGAATACAACCAGAAAGTGCAGTTGACCTTTAATAATCTGAAAACCGACGGTTCCAGCACGCTGGGAAGTTTTGGTGAGCGCGTAGGAAACCAAAAACTGTCACTGGAAAAAATGACCATTTCAGTGGAAGGCAAAGAACTGGCACTGCTGGAAGGCATGGAGATCAGCGGTAAATCGGATCTGGTCAATGACGGTAAAACGATCAATAGCCAACTGGATTACTCGCTAAACAGCCTGAAGGTACAGAATCAGGATCTGGGCAGCGGCAAGCTGACTTTAAAAGTCGGCCAGATTGATGGTGAAGCCTGGCATCAGTTTAGCCAGCAATATAACGCGCAAACTCAGGCGCTGCTGGCACAGCCAGAAATTGCCAACAATCCCGAACTTTATCAGGAGAAAGTGACGGAAGCCTTCTTTAGCGCCCTGCCGCTGATGTTGAAAGGCGATCCGGTGATTACTATCGCGCCGCTAAGCTGGAAAAACAGTCAGGGTGAAAGTGCGCTGAATCTGTCGCTGTTCCTGAAAGATCCGGCAACGACTAAAGAAGCGCCGCAAACGCTGGCGCAGGAAGTAGATCGTTCGGTTAAATCTCTGGATGCGAAACTGACCATTCCGGTGGATATGGCAACTGAGTTGATGACTCAGGTAGCGAAGCTGGAAGGTTATCAGGAAGATCAAGCGAAAAAACTGGCGAAACAGCAAGTTGAAGGTGCATCAGCAATGGGGCAGATGTTCCGTCTGACCACCTTGCAGGACAATACCATCACCACCAGCCTGCAATATGCTAACGGTCAGATAACGTTAAATGGGCAGAAAATGTCGTTAGAAGATTTTGTTGGCATGTTTGCGATGCCAGCTCTTAACGTTCCGGCTGTACCGGCAATTCCGCAGCAGTAATTCACGGCCAAAACGCCGGAGAATTTTCACTCCGGCGTTTTCATCTGAAAACAAACCAGAGATTGCCTGATGCGCTACGCTTATCAGGCCTACCTTTTCCTGCAACACTTTGAATTTATGAGTTTTTGTAGGCTGGATAAGGCGTTTACGCCGCATCCGGCATAAAAAACGCGCACTTTGTCAACAATCTGAAACGCCGGAGGTTTTTCTCTCCGGCGTTATTTCTTACTTCAGCATAAAGTCATACTGAATACTCATTTTCACATCCCAGTAATTCAGGCGATCGCCCAGCGTACTGCCATCGCGCTTTTCCCGCCCTTTATCGGCAGCAAGAAAGAAATTCATCCCTTGTAACGGCCCTTCGCTGACCCGATAGTTCATACCACCTAAGATACCCGCGCCTTCAATCCGCACATCTCGTTTACTGGATTCATAGCCGCGAGTCACAATCGGTGCAAATGTCAGCGTAAATTGCGGAGTTACACGGTAGTTGGCACCTAATTGCCAGGACTGCATTCCTTCACGGTTACGATCAAGACTTAATGAAAAGGGATAGCCAATGTCGGTATCCACCACGGCACCATTCATTGCATGGCGCAAATAACCACCACTGCCAAATACGCTTCCCCACGGCGCATTCCAGGTCAATTGTCCACTAACCAACGCCGTTTCATTGGGCTGGCTGGTATTACGACTTAAACCTTCGAGCTGCGCGTAAAAGCCGAGCAACTCCCCTTTCAACGTATAATTCGGGTCGAGCGGTATGCTTTTCTCGAGAATACTTTGTATCTGATTGGAAACATCTTTCTGTACCGATGCCCCCAGAGAATAGCGACTGGTATCATCATACCAACTGGCGGCTAAAAAAGAACGTGCGCGATGTTTATCGTATTTTCCCGTCTGGCTGTTATACACCCCTTCATCACGAATACCGGTTGTTGAATCAGTCCATAAAAATACTCGTGAACGCCACATTCCCCACAGATCAATATTTGGCGTTAAAGCCCAATAACCTAATGCTCCTTCAGAAACTGTCGGTAATGTACGTTGCGAACTGCCAACCATTAACGGAATACGATAAGGTAAGCTACCATAACTATAATCCGTCCCGAAGCGACCTAATTTAAGCAGGCTATTTTCACTGGGTTTTATTTTTACTGCCCCCAGGGCAAAGCCAAAACTTTTATCACCATCAAGATACCACCGGGTACTCATATCAGCACGAGCACCTAATTTATAAACATAATACGCTCCGCCTTCAACGCCAACAATATTGGAATAATAACCACTATTGAAATCGAGCAATCCTCCCTGTACCCATGCGTAAATATCTCTTCCCGCGCCAGCACTGGGCTTATCAGCCCTGCGCAATTCGTTTTTCAGTCTGATGCGTAGTCCCGCTTCATCGTCAGCCAGTTGCGCCGCGTAAGCAGAGGTAAGGCCAGAGGCAGCCGTCAGGCAAATAACGGCCATGGCCACTATTTTTCTCATAGTTGCACCTTTGATGTTCTGATTATTTTTATTGAATATTAATTAGTGATATCGCTGATTAATTGCTGCTGCACTTTTTTACGATTATCAATTTCAACCACGATTTCTTTGAATTTTTTATCCGTGAGCGGATAAAACCAGATAATAACGAATGCCAGTAGCATAAATCCGCAAGGTACTAAGGCAATTGATGTGCGGATGCCCATAATAACTTCCGGCGTTTACACCTGATTGGCGATATATCCGCTTAATCCCAAAATAAAGGCAGGAATTGAACCTCCGATTGCCTGACCGCATTTACGGGTAAATGAGAATAGTGAATAGGTGAGCCCTTCAATTCGCACGCCGGTCAGGTATTCACCGTATTCTACGGTATCAGCTTCCAGTGCCCACATCACAGTCATAGTAACGCCCTGACCAATTGAAGCGATGGCCAACGCAACCAACGCCACCGGCAGTGACCAGACGGAAACCCAGAAGAATAGCAGATAACCGCAGGTTCCCAGCAAAGCGCCAATCAGGAAGGTATTCTTTTTACCGATCCTCGCGACCATCCCCGGCACAAGCGGTGCCGATGCCACAGTACCAACCAGGTTTTGCACCAGTACCAGCACAGTGAACAGCCCGGTATCATTTAACACATAGCGCACGTAGAACAACGACGAGGCGCTGACCGCGAAGGTCGAAATCAGCACACACAGCGCACCGATGCACAACATAAACAGCGGGCGATTCCGTTTCAGGGTTTGCAAACTGATCTTCAATGACGGCTGCGCCACGATACGTACCACATTTTCACGCGTCGATTTGAAGCAGATGAAGTAAAGCACCATTCCGGCAATCACCAGCACAATCGTCCAGAAATGGTATACCGACACCATCTCTTCCGGGCTGGAGTTCTTAATGCTCGGTCCTATCAGAAATGCCAGGCATACAAAGGTCAATGAAGCGGCAATCCCACGAGCCGCGCCCAGACGGGCGCGAGATTGTGGTTGTTGGGTCATCGCGGTAGCAAGTGAACCATAAGGAATATTCACCAGGCTGTAGCAAAGCCCGAGGCCCATGTAGGTCAATTGTTACCGCCAACGCGCAATATGCCTTGCGAGGTCGCAAAATCGGCGAAATTCCATACCTGTTCACCGACGACGGCGCTGACGCGATCAAAGACGCGGTGATACATATCCAGCCATGCACACTGATACTCTTCACTCCACATGTCGGTGTACATTGAGTGCAGGCCGGCTAACGTATCCACGCCGTATTCGGTGATGATAATCGGCTGATGCAGTTTCTCCTGCCAGGCCAGCAGTTCTTTTTCCAGTACCTTCTCTGCCGTTTCCAAATCGCCGCTTTGGACATACCAACCGTAATAACGGTTCAGGCACAGCACATCAAAGAGATCGCTGATGGTATCGGTGTGAGCGTCGCAGAACATTACATTGACGCAGGTGATCGGACGCGTCGGGTCGAGTTTACGCGTTGCTTCCGCCAGTGGCGCGAAATATTCCCGTGCACCTTGCGGACGGGTATCCGGTTCGTTGGCAATACTCCACATCACCACGCTTGGGTGGTTTTTGTCACGCGCTATCAGCTCTTTAATCGCCTGTAAGTGCGCCTGCTGAGTTTCCCCGTTGACAGCCTCTTCGCTGTACAGTTCTTTCGGCTTGTTGCCCGCTTCGAAACCAATGCCTAAAGAGAGGTTAAAGCCGACAGCTGCAGTTTCATCAATCACCACGATGCCATGTTCATCTGCCCAGTCGAGCATCTCTTCAGCGTAAGGGTAATGCGAGGTACGGTAGGAGTTGGCCCCAATCCAGTCCATTAATGCGTGATCGTGCACCATCAGCACGTTATCGAATCCTTTGCCTCGCAAATCCGCATCTTCATGACGACCAAAGCCAGTAAAGTAGAACGGTTTGTGGTTAATCAGGAACTGTTCGCCCTTCACTGCCACTGACCGGATGCCGACGCGCAGCGGGTAGATATCACACTCTGTCTGGCTTTTGGCTGTGACGCACAGTTCATAGAGATAACCTTCACCCGGTTGCCAGAGGTGCGGATTCACCACTTGCAAAGTCCCGCTGGTGCCTTGTCCAGTTGCAACCACCTGTTGATCCGCATCACGCAGTTCAACGCTGATATCACCATTGGCCACCACCTGCCAGTCAACAGACGCGTGGTTACAGTCTTGCGCGACATGCGTCACCACGGTGATATCGTCCACCCAGGTGTTCGGCGTGGTGTAGAGCATTACGCTGCGATGGATCCCGGCATAGTTAAAGAAATCATGGAAGTAAGACTGCTTTTTCTTGCCGTTTTCGTCGGTAATCACCATTCCCGGCGGGATAGTCTGCCAGTTCAGTTCGTTGTTCACACAAACGGTGATACGTACACTTTTCCCGGCAATAACATACGGCGTGACATCGGCTTCAAATGGCGTATAGCCGCCCTGATGCTCCATCACTTCCTGATTATTGACCCACACTTTGCCGTAATGAGTGACCGCATCGAAACGCAGCACGATACGCTGGCCTGCCCAACCTTTCGGTATAAAGACTTCGCGCTGATACCAGACGTTGCCCACATAATTACGAATATCTGCATCGGCGAACTGATCGTTAAAACTGCCTGGCACTGCAATTGCCCGGCTTTCTTGTAACGCGCTTTCGCACCAACGCTGATCAATTCCACAGTTTTCGCGATCCAGACTGAATGCCCACAGGCCGTCGAGTTTTTTGATTTCACGGGTTGGGGTTTCTACAGGACGTAACATAAGGGACTCCTCATTAAGATAAAAATACTGGTCAACCTTTAATCTGATTAGTTAACCAATTCTGTGTTGCACACAGTTATCTGTGAGAAACCCATGGAAGAGAAATGGAAATAAAAAGAACTGACACCGCGATCAAAAAACCAAAAACTGCAATACCCACAGCGTGATATGGATCGCATTAATCTTTAAAACAGCGTTGACAGAAGCCATAAAATAAGCAATCGAACGTTCGTTCGAGAGTGTTGGGAACGATAAACTCTCATGACATATGGCTACGGTGAATATTTTGGGGGGGAATTCTCCGAACACGGGGAGGATAATTTTTGCACAGAGAAATTACGATATGAAACGCGGGCACAGTTATCACCAGCCCGCGAAATGAGAGGATCAGGATGCGGTTAATATACCGCCAATCATCGCGCGTAATCCCTGAGCAAACGACGCTTCACGCGCCAGGTCTTCCGCTTCGATATCGGCCAGTACACCGTAGGTCAGATCCAGCAGTAAACGTGAAGTCATTGCCGTGTTGATGTCTGGGCTTATCTCGCCTTTTTGCTGGGCATCACGCATCCGCTGGGCAACAAATTCAGTGATCGTCATATGCTTATTTTTAAGCATGGCGGCGACCTGTGGGTTACGCATCCCTTCCGCCATAATTTCGACCACCAGCGCCCGTTGCCCAAAGGCTTCATGGGTGAGAGAGACAATAGACTCGACCATATAGTCAACAAAATGAATCCCTTCAATCGGTTCCCGGAAACGAGCCAGCGCCCTCTCCTGGTCCTGTAAGATAATCGCCTGAATCAAGGCTTCTTTGGAGATGAAATGGTGATAGAGCGTCCCAGGACTAATGGCGCAAGATTTACAGATGGCTTTCATCGAGGCACTGTGAAATCCATTTTCTGAAAAAATCTCTCTGGCAGCATTGAGGATCCGGGTCCGTGTCGGTTGTGCTTCAGTCTGCATGTTATCCATCATTAAACCATTATAGTTAGCGTGAATAACTAGTTTACCGCGTTGTCAGGTGAGCGCCTATCATTGCTGTTGAATAGTGCGAAGGTACACTCTATTCGTATACTTTTCACCCAGCAATTGGTTAACCAATAGCCGTGATTTGGCTGCCAGTTGTTTAGCAGAGACGTTGATGAATTGCACACGCTATCCCGGTAAACAACACATACGACCGTTTACCGGTTCGTTAGTGTATTAATTGAGCTCCTGTACCCCACCACCGGAGACGGTGAGAATTTGTCCGCTTACCCAGCTGGCTGCAGGCGAGCAAAGGAACAGCGCCGCGTTAGCAATATCTTGCGGTTGGCCCAGACGTCTGATCGGCGTGTGCTGTAACATTTTTTGTTCAATTTCTGGGTAATGACTCCAACTTACTGATAGTGTTTTATGTTCAGATAATGCCCGATGACCTTGTCATGCAGCTCCAC